>JBAXTC010000001.1:0-63654 GCA_037130375.1 Verrucomicrobiota bacterium
CCAACCTGCCGTATCGCCGACTTTCAGTCGGCAGACCGTCCGAAGGCTCCCCACCCCCGACAAAACAAAACCTCGAAAACCGCGCCGCCATCAGCTAAAACATCCCAACGTTATGGCAAGACCGTGCGGAAAACTTGAGACCATGCTCCGAAGGCAACCGAACGTGGCGGCGATGCACCGCCATTACCCGGTGGACTAAGCGATGAATCTGCACGACCTCATCGAGCGCGCTGCCTTCTCCTGGATGGACCAGGAAAAGGCCAACAGCCAGTCCCTGCCAGGGCAAATCACCGCCCAGGTCGAAAGTGTCGGCAAACTCAGGCTCCCCCAGCGCGAGGCAATCGCGATTTACCTCTGGCTGAAATTCCCTGGCCAGAACCGTTCCCTTGCCGAAATCATTCGGGCTGGCCTGCTACGAGACCAGTGCGACCAGCATCCGGCACTCGCGGCCAACCCAACCTCCGAGTTCCTCCACCAGTTCGCCAAAGAGAACGGCCTCAAAAAGCTCGCCGACATGGTCAAAGACGACCCCCTCGGTCAAAAATACGACTGGACCCTGTTCCTGAACGCCCTTTTGCACGATTTCACCTACCCCAACTGGTTGTTCAGTTTGCCGATGGGTGCAGGCAAAACGTACCTCATGGCGGCGTTCATTTATCTCGATCTCCATTTCGCCCGCCTTCACCCAAAGGATCCCCGGTTCGCCCACAACTTCGTTGTCTTCGCCCCGCAGGCCTCAAAAACAGCCATTCTCCCCTCGCTCCAGACCATCCGCGACTTCAACCCGTCCTGGATTCTGCCGAACGCCGACGCTGCCGAACTCAAGCGCCTCATCCATTTCGAGATTCTGGACAGCCTCAGCTCGAAACGCCGCGACAAGCTCCACGGCAACAATCCAAACCTCGAAAAGGTAAACCGGCTCACCCAGACCAACGACTTTGGTCTCGTCTTCATCACCAACGCCGAAAAGGTGGTCATGGAAAAGCTTTCCCCAGAAGATCAGCTCCTGGCGGACCCCGAGAGCCTCTACTACGACGAGAACAAGGCTGCCGAAGTGGTGAAAATCAATGCCTTGCGCGAGAAACTCTCCCTGATTCCCCAACTCTCCGTTCTGCTCGACGAAGCCCACCACTTCTTCAGCGGCTCCGGGGAGGACGAAAAGCGGCTCAAAGTCGCCGTGGACGTGCTTAATCAACATGGCAACGTCACCACCGTTCTAGGCTTCTCTGGCACGCCCTATCTAAAGCATCAAATTCTCATCGCCGGCAGCAAGGTCAAACTGAACCAGATTCAGCTCATCACCTACCACTACTCCCTTGCCGACGGCATTGGCCGCTTTCTCAAGGTTCCCGAGGTTATCGGCGAAAATGTCGCCGCAGATCAGTTTGTCGATAACGCGCTGTGTCGCTTCTTCCAGAACTTCGACCGCATCTACCCGAACGGTGCGCCGAGCAAGATCGCTTTCTACTGCCCCAGCATTGAAAAGCTCAATACGGAAATCCTCCCCGCCGTTCATGCCTGGTATGCGGCCAACCGGCCAGGCCGCGACGCTGACGAAATCTTCCGCTTCTATCGCGGCGTCAAGAAGTCGCAGAAGCGCTGGGCCCTCCCCAAAGACAGCGACGCCATATTTCACAACCTCGACCAGCCCCACATAAACAAACGCGTCATTCTGTTGGTCGCCATCGGGACCGAAGGCTGGGACTGCAAAAGCCTCACCGGGGTTGCCCTCCCACGTCGGGAGACGACCAAGAATTTCGTGCTCCAGACGACTTGCCGATGCCTCCGGGAAGTTGTGGACGCCAGGAACGAGACCGCCCTCATCGCTCTCGGCGAAGGAAACTACAAAACCCTGGACGACGAGCTCCGCGACAACTACGATATCACCATTGCCGACCTGCGCGTCCGAGCCGACCAGGCTGTCAACGTCCTGGTTCGCAAGCCCAAGCTTGGAAAAGTCCGCTTCAAAAACGTCTGCCGACGTTACACCATCATCCGCGAGGAGCGGGACCGCAACGTCGCCGCCCAACTTGCCTCATTTGATTTCGGCATCCTGCGGCAGCAATACCCATTTACCCCCACTCTAACGGAGGCCCAGATCGGCAAACGCGGTTTGACCAACGCCACCACGCATATCTCCTCCACCGAGGCCACCCGCCATCGTCTCGCCTTTCGAGATTTCCTTTTCAGCCTCGCCCGCGCCACCTGGGGCTGCTTGTCAGAGGCAGACCTCGTTCGCGCGCACGCGCCCGCGCTCCAATCCATCCACGCCCAGATAAAAACCCACCTTGGATGGATCGCCCTGCACCCCGACCTGACGCTCGACGATGTCGTCGCCTTCACCGCCTCCCTACTGACAGAGAATATCCGCGTCCATGCTGAAGACATGGAGGAGAACACGGAAATTGAACTGCTTGACTGGCGCATGGACCCGGCCCCAAGCATCTCTTGGACGAGCGGCAAGTTTCTGCCCGAGTTCCGTCCGCACGAGATTCCCTCGCTGAATAAACGCCCACATTATCTGACGGACAAGCTCGATGACCAAAGTCTCGACAAGCCGGACCTGACCTTCAACTACCTGCCCTATCGGTTCGACTCCGCTTACGAGTTGGACGCCCTCAAGGAATTGCGCCGGCTCGCGGAACTGCGCGGGCTGGAGTTTTACTACAACGGCTACCGCCACGGTCAGCTCCAGGCGCTCGTCATCCGCACCCCGTACGGCAGCTACACGCCCGACTTCCTGATCCTTAAGCGGAACCCGCTGGACAAGCCCTACCGCCACCAACCGAACCAGCAGCCCGACACCGCCGCCGGCCAGATAGAAAAAGTCCTTATCCTCGAAACCAAGGGCCGAAAGTTTTACGACGACGATTTCAAAGCCAAAGAGAAGTTCGTCAAAGATGTCTTCCTCAAGCACAACCCCCATTTTCAATACCGCTGCTTCGTGGACGAGGACGACAACGATTTCTCCCGCCACCTTGAAGAGGTAAAGAAGGAAATTCAGCGCCTATGATCCGCAATCTCTACACGCCCCTGCCGTACACCATCGCGCCCGCCCGAGGGCAGGCTCTCCTCGCCTTCCAGGGCCGTCGGATGCCCGACCACCTGCCGCTGTTCGAGACCACCAAGGTCGAGGAAGTCCGACCCGCGAGCCAGACACTTCCGGCCGCTGCGGCGCAGGCGGCGTCAGGCCCCAACCTCTTGCTGCATGGAGACTGCCTGTCAGCCTGCGCCTACCTCAAAAGTCAGAACATCACAATTGACCTCGTTTACATCGACCCGCCATTCGCCAGCGGCGCAAATTACGCCAAGAAGATCGCCCTCAGGAATGCCGGCGGAACGGGAATCGAAGGTGCGGACGCCGCAATCGGGGAAGAGATCATGTACGGCGACATCTGGCAGAAAGAAGACTATCTTAACTGGCTTTACGAGCGCCTGCTGGCAATCCGCGAAGTCATGACCGAGACCGGCTCCATCTATGTCCACCTCGATTGGCACATCGGGCCGTATGTCAAGGTTCTGTTGGACGAGGTTTTCGGCGAGGACAACTTCGTCAATGAGATCGTTTGGCAAAGGTTCAACTTCCACGCTGACGCACAGCGCTTCGGGATAGTCCACGAAACCATCTTCCTCTACGCCAAGACGGAAGACTATCTCTTCAATAAACTATACGTTCCATTTAAGCAGTCCTACATCGAAAGTCATTTCACAGGAAGAGATCCAGACGGGCGCGTATTCAGGCTGGACAACCCAACGGCACCTTCCCATGGCCGCGAAGGTAATGAGCTAAGGTTTGGCGACAAGACCCTTGCGCCCCCCGCTGGCGCTATGTGGCGGTATAGCCAGGAAAATGTGGACAGGCTGATGGCCGAGGGCCGAATCGTATTCACCGGAACAGGCATGCCAGCAGTGAAGCGCTACCTGGATGAACTTCCTGGGACGGCGGTTCATACGCTTTGGACCGACATCGACCCTGTAAACTCGCAGGCACAGGAACGGTTTGATTACGTTACTCAGAAACCCGAAGCCTTGATCGAACGTGTTATCAAAGCATCCTCCAATGAAGGCATGACCATCGCAGATTTCTTCAGCGGCAGTGGCACAACCGCTGCAACGGCCCACAGAATGGGCCGTCGTTTCATCGCAAGCGACATCGGACAAAACGCCATCCAGGTCTCGCGTGACCGCCTGGCCGCCGCCGGCGCAACCTTCGACATCCTCAAGATTCAGGACGGTATCCGACTCTTCCGCAACCCAGCCCAAACCGCCGCGAAGATTTTCAGCCTTGTCGAAGGTTTCAAGAAGCGCGACGATCTCGAACTCGGCGAGTTTTGGGACGGTGGCATCCCCGGACCGTCTGGTCGCTACGTCCCCGTCAAATTCGTTGGCCTCCAAGAGCGGCTCACACCAGCCCTCCTGGACATGTTCCTCGAAGAAGTTTATCAGCTCGAAACGGACGACCGGGCCGAGGGCATCAAACTCATCTATGCCCACCGAGACATCCAGATCGATCAGCGCTATATCAATCAGCGCCTCCGACAGAGCGGCAAAACCCAGCTCAAAGTCGAACTCATTAGCCTCAACCAACTTCTCGACCGCAAAGGAGCGAGCCTGTTCACCACCGACAGCGTGGTGGTGGACGTCCAAGCTGCTGGCAGCGAGTGGGATGTTGCAGTCACTCATTACTTCAGTCCCTATCTCAAGGCGAAGATCGACGAGTTCAACGCCAAGAAAGGCAAACGCAAGGACGCCGAGTTGCTCGAAGAGAATGGAAACGGAGCCGAGAACGGCAACGGCGGCTCCAACGGCGGCGAGGTGCCCAAGCCAGCCACCCCATTTAAACCGATAGCCATCAGCGAAGCAGGGCTCGAGCTGGTCGAAGCGATCCAGTTCGACACCACCCTGCGGCCCGACGGTGTCTGGATTAGCAATTCTGCGCTCGAAGACAAAGCCGGCCCCAAGGAAAAAGTCAGAGGCCGATACCGCCTGCCCGTGAACCGTTTCAAAATGAAGCTTCGCAACATCGTAGGCGACGAAATTACATTGGAGTTTCCCGCCACAGCGAATGCGGGCACTTGACAAACCTGTGTTTTTCAACTCGGCTAGCCGGGATGCGCGGAGTTTGAACAACACCTCGAGCAACTTGGCGACGACATGGAAGTGCAGGCCGATGCTGGGCTCGTCGAGACATCGATAACCAAACGATCCACGACCGCCTCAATCGTGTGAGTTTCTTTTGGGTCGAGTTTGATGCGTCGTCGTGGCAAAAATGATTCTCGCACTCGATGGCCTTATGTAAGTGCCATTTCTCCGAAAGGGTGTCGCATAACCCGCTTGCGTTTCGATCCATATCGCTGTAATTAATGTCATTGTGAAGTATTTGTCTTACAGACTGTGGAATTCGACGCCGGCGGGTTGGGCGCTCGTGCTGTCCCTGGCGATTTTGGCGGGGTGCGGCCGTAACGATATTCAAGTTTACCGGGTGGCTAAAGAAGCATCGCCCGCCCCGCCTGCTGCCCTGCCGTCGGGCCATCCCGATACTTCCGGTGCTGCCACGCCAACCCTTAAGTACAAACTGCCGCCAGGCTGGCAGGAAGTCGCCCCGGGCGAGATGCGCGTAGCCTCGTTTCGTGTTCCGGGCGAGGGCGGTAAACTGGCGGACGTGAGTGTGATCCCTTTGCCCGGCCTGGCCGGCGGCGATCTGGACAACGTTAATCGTTGGCGCGGGCAGGTGGGGCTAAAAGGCGTATCACAGGACGAGTTGCTTAAACTGGCGCAAGCGATTGAAATTGACGGCAAACCCGGGCAGCTTTACGAACAGGCAGGGGAAAATCCCGGTTCGGGCGACAAGAGCCGCATCCTGGCGGCAATCACCCGGCGAGAGGGCGCGGCGTGGTTTTTCAAAATGACCGGCGACGACGGGCTGGTCGCCCAGCAGAAGACCGCGTTCATCGCCTTCCTGCAGTCGGTTACTTTCCCGGCAGCGATGGCGCAATCCGAGCTGCCGCCCTCCCATCCTCCAATTGGCGGCGGGAGCATGGCGGGGCAAGCCGCCCCCGCGGTTGCTTCGGGCCAGGACAAGCCGAACTGGCAGGTGCCGGCGGGCTGGCAGGAGGTTTCTGGCGGACAATTCCTCGTGACCAAGTTTCTCATCAGCGGCGCTGACACCGCGCAGGCCGCAGTCAACGTCAGCATGTCCGCCGGCGACGGCGGCGGCCTTCTGGCCAATCTCAACCGCTGGCGGGGCCAGCTCGGCCTCGCGCCAGTGACCGAGGCGGACTTGGCAAAACAGGTCCAGCCGCTGGATGGAGCTGCCAGCAAAGCCATGCTGGCGGAAATGACCGGCACCGACCCCAAGACCGGACAAAAGGCGCGTCTGTTGGCTGCGATTGTGCCCCAGCCGCAGCAAACCTGGTTCTACAAGTTGATGGGGAACGAACAGATCGTCGAACGCGAAAAGGAAGCGTTTGCTAAATTCGTGCAGTCTGCAAAGTACCATGAATAAGCAGGACCGGCCTTCATCAGGGGACGGCCTGACGCCCGTTGCGCCGTCCCAGGGCCCGGCTTTGGCGGAGAAATCTAGAGAAGGCGTGTCGTTTGCGGGGGACTTTCTCGACGGACTCCTCAACCGCATGATCGCCTTCTTCACCTCCATTCGGCTCACGGTCGTTTGCCTCGCGTTGGGACTGGTAGTGGTCTTTTTCGGCACCATGGCGCAGGACCCGATCGGCCTATACCTGGCCCAGGAAAATTTCTTCCGCTCGTTCTTCGTGTCGGCGGCGCCGATGTGGGCGGCCATTAAGAAGACGCTGGAGGTCTTCCACTTTTATCTGCCGCCGTCCACAGCCGCCGACGTGATGCACGGACCCAGGTTTCCCGTGTTTCCCGGCGGCTATCTCATCGGCGGGTTGCTGCTCATCAATCTCCTGGCTTCCCACTTCAAGCGCTTTTCCTTCGCCGCCAACAAGGCCGGCATCTGGATGGTCCATGCCGGCTTGATTCTACTATTGATCGGCCAGCTCGGCACCGACATCCTCTCGCGCGAAACCTCGCTCCACCTGCGCGAAGGCGAGTCGAGGAACTACTCCGAAACCCAACGCGAAGCCGAACTTGCGGTGATTGATGCCACCGATTCCGATGCCGACAAAGTCGTCGTCATCACCCAAGGCTCGTTGATGAGCCAGAAATTAATCCAGCATCCTGAGCTGCCCTTTACTGTGCGGGTGAAGGAGTTCTACCCCAATTCAGTCGTGGAGAATCGCGCCGCCGGCTCGGCCGCCCCCCCCGCTGCGACGCAAGATATTGGTGCTCATGCCATCGTAAAGGAATTGCCCCGAGTCACCGACATGGAGACGCGCGATGTCCCCAGCGCAGTGGTGGAAATCGTGACCTCGCAAGGCTCTCGTGGCACGTGGCTGGTCTCCGAATACATCGACAAAACCCAGAATTTCACCTGCGACAATCGGACCTATCAGCTCGCCATGCGGCCGCGCCGACATTATAAGCCGTATAGCATTCAGCTTATGAAGTTTCAGCATGATATTTACGCTGGGACGGATATCCCCAAGAATTTCTCGAGCCGTATCTTGTTGGAACGGCCGGAAACCGGCGAGAAGCGCGAGGTGCTCATCTACATGAACAATCCGCTGCGGTATGGCGGGGAGACCTACTACCAGGCGAGCTTTGACCAGGACAATCAGGGCACGATTCTGCAAGTCGTCCACAACCCGAGCTGGCTCACACCCTACTTCTCCTGTGTCCTCGTCGGCATCGGCCTGGTCGTCCAGTTCGCCATCCACTTGCTCGGGTTTACGACCAAACGGAAACCCGCATGACCCCGTCAACGCGGAACACCTTCACGCATCACGCATCACGCATCACGCATCACACATCACGCATCACGCATCACGCCCCGCCTCAAAAAGGACAATCTTATGAACTGGCCGCTTAAACTCCTCCCCTGGTTTTTCGTCGCGCTCTTTGGCTGCGAAATCATCGCCGTGATGATGCCGAAGAAAGACGGCGAGTATCACGTCCGCGAATTCGGCCGGCTGCCGGTACTGCTCAATGGCCGCGTCCAGCCCTTCGATTCGGTGGCGCGCAATGCCCTGCTCCAAATCCGCAGCACCGGGGATGTGCCGCTCGAGCAGGTGCCGTCCTGGAAGTTCTGGCATCACCCAAAAAAGCTCAAAGCCTCCGAATGGCTGCTCGAAGTCATGGCTCGGCCCGCTCTTGCCGACACCCGCCCGATCTTTCTTATCCATCACTCCGACCTCCTCGGGGAGTTGAAACTTCAGGACAAAGGAGTCGAGAAGTCAGGCCTCCGCTATTTCACCTACAACGAGTTGAAACCCGTTGTCACCGAGATCTCCCAGCAAGGCCAAAAGTCCGCCCAGGTCAAGCCGGAGCAGCAAACCCCGTTTCAGAAGCAGGTCGCCAAGCTGGCCAATGCCATCATGCTCTACCATCGCCTTAAGGTCACGCTCCAGCCCGAAGGTGCGGATGACTTCACGCAAGAACTGGCTAACTTCCGGAAAAACCTGGGTCCCGCCCAAGTCGCTGCCCAGTCCAGCGAAAGCGAAAAGGATTTCAATAAGGAAGCTCTTCGTAAAATAGCGGGGCCGCTGGAAGAGTTCCAATTGATGGCGAATTATGGCTACCCGCTCATCGTCCCTCCGCTCGCGCCCGAGGCGGGCCGAGATCGCTGGCAAAATGCTGGCACCAGCCTGCTCGAATGCGCCCGCACCGGCGAGTTTCATCCCGCGATGACCAACCTTGCCGCGATAGCGACGGCCTATCATCAGAACAGGCCGGAGGACTTCAACGGCGCGGTGGCGGCTTACCGGCTTTGGCTGGCGCCCAAGTTCGCGAAGGAGCTAAGCAAAGGGGTGGCTGAGTTCTACTACAACGACGTGAAGTCTTTCCTGCACGCAACCATCATTTACATTTTTGCATTCGTGCTGGCCTGCACCGCCATCCTGACCTTCACCTTGACGCCGAATCTCTCGGAATCCCTTCGCCGCTCGGCATTTTACCTCGTGGTGCTTGCGGGCGTCGTGCATACCTTCGGGCTGGTTTATCGCATGGTCCTGGAGGGGCGCCCGCCGGTGACCAACCTCTATTCTTCAGCCGTCTTCATTGGCTGGTCGGCGATGGTTCTGGGGATCATCCTGGAGCGGATTTACCGCATTGGCCTCGGCAGTTTGCTCGCCTCGCTGGCTGGCTTTGTCACGTTGCTCATCGCCCACAACCTCGCTTTGGGGGGCGATACCATGCAAATGTTGATGGCGGTTCTTGACACTAATTTCTGGCTGGCCACGCATGTCGTCGTGATTACGCTGGGTTACGCTTCGACCTTCGCGGCCGGCTTGTTGGCCATCACCTACATTCTATTGGGGGTGTTTACTCCACTGTTGAAAGAGAAGATGGGAAACCGCGAAGCGGCGACCGCGGCTCCCGCAGGTCCGCGTGGCGCCAAAATGGTCGAGTCGGCATCGTTCGCCTCGAAGAGCGGCGCTCAAATCGAGCTGGGCAAGGCGTTGTCAAAAATGGTTTATGGCGTCGTTTGCTTTGCGACCCTCTTCAGCTTTGTCGGTACCGTCCTCGGCGGCATCTGGGCCGATCAATCCTGGGGCCGGTTCTGGGGTTGGGACCCCAAAGAAAATGGCGCGCTGCTCATCGTCCTCTGGAACGCCATCATCCTCCACGCCCGCTGGGGCGGCATGGTGCGCGACCGTGGCATCATGAATTTAGCCGTGTTCGGCAATATCGTGACCAGTTTTTCGTGGTTTGGAGTGAATATGCTCGGCATCGGTCTGCACTCCTACGGTTTTATGGATGCGGCTTTCAAGTGGCTCATGCTGTTCATCGGCAGCCAGCTCTTCGTCATCGTCCTGGGCCTCCTGCCCCTGCGCCTGTGGCGCAGCTTCCGCACCGGTGACAAACTGCCCCCAACCGGTTCCGCCGCCCCTCTCGGTGGCAAGGCCCGAACCCCTGCGCCCGCCGGGGCATAGTACCCGAAGCGCGACTGTAAACGGAGATGGGGCCTGCGACGCGCTCCGCGTCAGGCCCCGATAAGAGGCGGCCCATTATTCATGGCGGGCATCGAGATGGGATACAAGGGAATGGGTTACATGAGATCACGCCAGGCGGCATCCAGCACAGCCGGCGCCTTTGAGCATGATCGCGCCGGTAGGACACACCTCGGCGGCGCGGCGGGCGGATTTCCGGAGGGCCTCAGCCATGGGTTTGTTGAAGGGCGTGGCTACGCTTACCTGAAATCCACGACCGATAAACGATAAACCCAGATCCTCGCCTGCTTGTGCCGCCACTTGCACGCAAGCGCCGCACATGATGCACTTGCCCGGCTCGAAGATAATGTCCGGGTGGGATGAGTCGCGGGCGAAGTAACGTCGTTCGCCGAAAAACCGCCCTGGGTCCACGCCGTATTCGGTCGCAAACTGGCGCAACCGGCAAGGGATCGACTTGCCGCAGCCGCAGCCGAGGCAGCGCCGAGACTCGCGTCTTGCAGCCTCCGGTGAAAACCCCAGCTCCACTTCGTCGAAGGTCGTCCGTCGCATCTCGATCGCCAGTTGCGGCATGGGGGCGCGCGGGGCCTGCTCGATCCCGCGCAGGAAAACCGCCAGCTCGTCTTCGCTGAGTTTCCCCATAAGGACGTTCACCGACTCGGGCGCGCCGATCACCTTCTTCCCATTCAGGTATTGGTCGAGAGCCGCTGCCGCAAGCTTGCCGGCGGCCACAGCTCGCACGGCAAGATCCGGGCCGGTCACCCCATCGCCACCGGCAAAAACACCGGGAAGGTTGGTCGCTAGGGTCTTTGGGTCGGCCGCAATACCCCATTTAGACAAAGAAAGTCCGGCCGCATTCAGGCAGCTCAATTCCACATTCTGCCCAATGGCCGAAATCACCGAGGTGGCCTGCACTTCGAACTCCGAGCCGGGCATGGGCACCGGTCGGGCCCGCCCGCTTTCATCAGGCGGCCCGAGTTCCATTCGCTGGCAAGTCAGGCTCAACTTGCCCTCCTTTCGCTCCAGCCGCACGGGGGCGACGAGGAACTCAATCTTGACACCCTCGGCTTCCGCGGCTTCCACTTCCTCCATGAGACAAGGCATCTCCTGGCGGGTGCGACGGTAAAGCACCCGCACCGACTTTGCTCCCAACCGTACAGCGCAACGGCTGGCATCCATCGCGGTGTTGCCGCCGCCGACAACGATGGCATCGCTGCCCACGATTGGCGCCGGTCCGTCGGTGAGCTTTTCGAGAAACTCGAGTGCCGGGGTGGCCAGTTCTTCGCCACGGCAACCCAGACCGCGAGAACCCTGGGCTCCAATCGCCAGAAACACTCCGTCGAAGTCCCGCCGCAGTTCGTCCAGCGTGATGTCCCGGCCCAGCTTCTTCCCAAGGTGAAATTTGGCCCCCAACTCGCGTATCATCCCGATCTCCGCATCGAGCACCTGGCGCGGCAACCGAAACGCAGGTATCCCATAGCGCAACATCCCACCCGGCTGCGGGTGCGCGTCAAATAGCACTGCGCCATGGCCTCGCCGAAGCAGGTGATGGGCTGCGGCAAGCCCCGCCGGACCGGCCCCAACTATGGCTACCCGCTTGCCGGTCGCCGGAGTGAGTGGGACAGGCGTCCCGCCTGTCGCGTCGGGCGTCTCGCCCGCGTTAGCATGCTCGATGGCGAGATGCCCTGGTGGCGGGAGGGACGCCCGCCCCACTACCTCGGGGCGCGCACGTTGATAATCGGCCACGAACCGATGAAGGTTGCGAATCGAGAGCGATTCCTCCACATCACATTGCCGGCAGCGCTCCTCGCAGAGCCTCGGACAGACTCGTCCCAGCGACGCTGGCAGCGTGAGATCGTCTGTCACGATGTCAGCGGATTTGCGGTGGTCGCCAGCGGCAATCTGTGCGATGAAGTTGGGGATATCCAGCCGGGCCGGGCAACCGGTTCGGCACGGCCCGACGCAGTCGCCCGCGTGGTCCGAGAGCAGGAGTTCCAGCGAGGTCTTGCGCGCCGCGCGAACCTCCTCCGAGTCATTAATCACGACCATCCCATCGGCTGCAGGCGTGGCGCAGGACGGCCATAAATTCGGCCGCCCCTCAATCTTAACTGCGCACAAAAAACACGAGGCGGACGGTTCAAAACCCTCGACGTGACAGAGCGTGGGGATGGAGATTCCCAGCTTGCGCGCAGCGCGGAGGATCGTGGTGCCGGCTGGGACTTCGATTGGACGGCTGTCGATGGTTAGGGTCATAGGAAATCCGAAGTCTCGAAAACCGAAATCTGAAAACCGAAATCCGAAGGAAATCCGAAAACCGAAATCCGAAGCAATATTCGTGCATCAGCATCGTTATTTTCTCCAAATGCCAGAGAACGCGAGCGATCTCCTCGCCAAACTGCCCCGTGCGTTCTTCCAATGCCCCGTGGCCAAGTCTTGCCTGCCTCATCCCCCGACTGAAAACCGAAATCCGAAGGAAATCCGAAAACCGAAATCCGAAGCAATATTCGTGCATCAGCATCGTTATTTTCTCCAAATGCCAGAGAACGCGAGCGATCTCCTCGCCAAACTGCCCCGTGCGTTCTTCCAATGCCCCGTGGCCAAGTCTTGCCTGCCTCATCCCCCCACCTCCAGAACTCGAAGCCCTCGCATGGCGTTTCCTGGCACAATGTCCATTCGGCCTTCGGATTTCGGATTTCCTTCGGTTTTCGGTTTTCGGTTTTCGGATTTAAGACGGTCATAGGAAATCCGAAGCAGTATTCGCGCATCAGCATCGTTATTTTCTCCAAATCGCGCCGAAAATGAGATTCAGCTCTTTGGCCTCGCGCCAGAGAACGCGAGCTTCGGCAGCCAGGTTTTCCTGTGCAGTAGCGACCATGCGAAGGAAGAACATGGTTTCCCGAGACTCTTTGCGGCAAGTGCCAATCCGATGCTTGAAATCTTTCCCGGAAACAGAGTTGTCTGCCTCGCAGAAATTCGCCCCCACGCTCGTTCCAGCGCCCACAAGCTGATCAATGAGTCGGTTGGTGACCGGATTCTGCGGGATCTTCTTCACAAACCGTATGATCGCCTCGCCAAACTGCGCCGTGCGTTCTTCCAAGCCCCGTGCCGGAGTCTTACCTGCCGCTCCTTCCCTCAGCGCCATCGGTTCCGTACCCACCTCATCCCCCCAGCTCCAGAACTCGAAGTCCTCGCATGACGTTTCCTGGCACATTGTCCGTTCGGCCTTCGGATTTCGGATTTCGGATTTCGGATTTAAGATAGTCATGGCAAATCCGAAGTCTCGAAAACCGAAATCCGAAGGAAATCCGAAATCCGAAATCCGAAACAGTATCCGTGCATCAGCATCGTTATTTTCTCTAAATCGCGCCGAAAATGAGCTTTAGCCCTTTGGCATCGCACCAGAGAACGCGAGCAATCTTCTCGCCAAACTGCCCCGTGCGTTCTTCCAATGCCCCGTGCCGGAGTCTTGCCTGCCGCTCCTTCCCTCAGCGCCATCAGTTCCGTGCCCACTTCATCTCCCCACCTCCAGAACTCGAAGCCCTCGCATGACATTTCCTCGCACAATGTCCGTTCGGCCTTCAGTTTTCGGATTTCCTTCGGTTTTCGGTTTTCGGATTTCGGATTTCCTCGTGCGTAACCTGCCGCTCCTTCCCTCAGCGCCATCAGTTCCGTACCCACCTCATCCCCCCACCTCCAGAACTCGAAGCCCTCGCATGACATTTCCTCGCACAATGTCCGTTCGGCCTTCAGTTTTCGGATTTCCTTCGGTTTTCGGTTTTCGGATTTCGGATTTCCTCGTGCGTAACCTGCCGCTCCCTCCCTCAACGCCATCAGTTCCGTGCCTACCTCATCCCCCCACCTCCAAAATTCTAAGTCCTCACATGACATTTCCTCGCACAATGTCCGTTCGGCCTTCGGATTTCGGATTTCGGATTTCGGATTTCCGCCTTCGGTCTTCAGATTCCCTCGCGCGTAATTCATACCACCTCCACAGCATCCTGCGGACAAACCTGCCGGCACGAATCGCACCGGGTGCATTTCTCCAAGTCAATCACATGCCGCGCGTAGGGCGTCATCGGGATCGCGTTGACCGGGCAATGCTGGGCGCAAATCGTGCAGCCGGTGCAGTTCTCGCGCACGCGATACTTGATGAGCGCCGTGCATTTTCCAGCCGGGCAACAACCCTGAAGATGCGCTTCGTATTCGTCGCGGAAATATCGCAGCGTGGTGAGCACCGGGTTGGGCGCGGTCTTGCCGAGTCCGCACAAACTTCCCTGGCTCACCTGCGGCGCCAGTTGCTCCAATTCCTGCAGGTGATGGCGGGTGGCTTTGCCTTTGCAGAGACGGTTGAGCAGCTCGAGCATCCGCTTGGTGCCGATGCGGCAGAAGGTGCATTTGCCGCAGGACTGGTTCTGAGTGAATTGGAGGAAATAACGGGCGATATCGACCATGCAGGCCGTGTCGTCCAGCACCACCATGCCGCCCGAGCCCATGATCGCGCCGATGGCCCGCAGCGACTCGAAGTCCACCGGCGTGTCGGCCAGGCGCGCCGGCACACAACCGCCCGATGGCCCTCCGATCTGCACCGCCTTGAACTTTCGGCCGGCAGTCACTCCGCCACCAATCTCTTCAACGATCTGGCGGAGCGTCGTGCCCATCGGAATCTCGATCAGCCCGGCCCGGCGCACTTTGCCGGCCAGGGCGAACACCTTGGTGCCTTTGCTGGCCGCCGTACCGATGCTGGCGAATGCCTCCCCGCCGTGCCGGAGAATCCAGGGCGTCATGGCCAGGGTTTCGACGTTGTTGATCAACGTAGGCTTGCCCCACAAACCGGATTGCGCCGGGAACGGCGGACGCAAGCGCGGCATGCCGCGGCGGCCTTCCACCGACGCAATCAGCGCCGTCTCCTCTCCGCATACGAAAGCACCCGCCCCTTCCTTGATCGTGATCCGCAATGGGTAATCACTTCCCATGAGCCTTTTGCCCAGCCATCCGCGCAGCTCACACTCGGCGAGAGCGGCTCGCACACGCCACAATGCCTGCGGATATTCGTGGCGGATGTAGAAAACGGCTTCGTGCGCGCCCACCGCCACCGCGGCAATGGCCAGCCCTTCGATAACCCGATACGGGAAGGATTCGAGAATCATCCGATCCATGAACGCTCCCGGGTCGCCCTCATCGCCGTTGCAGATCACATATTTGATTGGCTCGGGCTGCTGGCGAACGATGCGCCATTTTTGTCCCGTGGGAAAGCCGGCGCCACCCCGGCCGCGCAGGCCGGATTGTTCCATAGTTTTGATGATGGCTTCGGGGGTGAACTTAGCGCAGGTTTCCAAAACTGCCGAGCCCTCCCCACTTTGAACTTCGGACTTCGCACTTCCCACTTCCAGGCAGCTCCTCAAGGCCACAAAGCCATCGTGAGCAAGGTATTCATCCAGGTCCAGAGGGTCGAGCCGCCCATAGTGCTCCATGGCGATGTGGACTTGCCGGCGGAAAAACTCGCGCTCTCCCGCAACATCCGCGCTCTGCATCCGGGTCGCGCCCGGAGTCGCCGAGGTCTCATCGTCCAGCAGCAATCCGTCCATCGCCCGTCTCCAGAGCTCTGACGCGCGCCGCACGAGGCCAACAGGGCGAAAATGCGACCGCACCAGATTGCCAACTTCGGCCAGCGCCAGCCCGGTGTAAGTCGCACTCGACTTGCCCGACGTAACAACCTCGACCATCGGCGTGAGATAGCAAGCCCCGACACAGCCGACACGCTTGACGGTAGCGTTCGCGCCGCTTGTCGCGACACTCTGCCGCAGAGCCTCGAACACGCGGTCGGTTCCTTTCGCCAAACAGCACGAGTCGAGGCAGACTTTGATCTCGGCGGCACCGGGGCTGGGAGCACGAGTGCCGGGCGGGGAATTCCAAGACGGCACGTTTGTTTCCGCACCAGACAAGTTCCGGCGGCTGGCCAGAAAGTCGCGGATCGTGGCCGGCACCTTCTCGGCGGCCGCGTAACCAACGGTTTCTTCGCCAATCCGCACCACGGGAGCGAGGGTGCAGCACCCAAGGCAAGCGACGGGTTCGATGGTGAATTGCCGATCGGCATCGGTGTCCGCGCCATCGGGAATGCGTAAATGACGGCGCAGGGCGTCTTCGACACGTTCGGCGCCTCCGACGTGGCAAGCCGTGCCATGACAGACATGCACGATATGTTCCCCCACAGGCTCGTGCCGGAACATGTCGTAGAAGGTTGAAACCCCGGCAAGGGCCGCGGGTGTGATTTGTGTCGCTGCGCAAATGCGTCGCAAGACCTCCTCCGGCAGGTAACCGTAATGATCCTGCATGGCCTGAAGAATCGGGATGACGGCATCGGGGCTGCGCCCAATCCGTTCAACCGCCTCATCCACGAATCTCAGATCAATTGCCATGACGTAAAACCCGAAACCCGAAACCCGCAACAAACTCAAAACACGCAGGCTCGAATGTTCCCGGCCTCTTGGCGCTCGCTGGTATTGAATTTCGGATTTCAGTCATTCCAGTCATTCGGATTTCCTTCGGACTTCAGGTTTCGGACTTCGGATTTCCCCAACACACCACATATTCGTCACCCCGCGCATATAGAGCTTATCTGCTGCGAACGCCGGGCTGGCGTGGAATGCATCGCCCATTTCCGTCCGGAACAGCTCTTTGAACTGCCGCGCGGCTTCGACCACAACCGCCGTTCCCTTCTGGCTGAGCAGGTAAAGCCGCTTCCCGGCCAGGATCGGCGACGCGTGGCATTCCATGTCGAAGTCATGTTCCCAGAGTTTCTTCCCGTCTTTGGCGTCGTAACACGTCAGCATGCCCGAGGTGGTGACAGAAAAAACCAGCTCGCCGTTGCTGGTTGGACTGGTTACGTCCGGAATGTTGTCTTCGTTGGTCCACGCAACATGGGTCTTGGTGACGTCGCCTTGCCCGTCCGGCCGAATCGCCAGCAACTTCTCTGACGGGCTGGCCACGAACAGCATTCCGCCGGCGAAGACCGGTGACGGAGTGATTTCACCATTGAGACAGGTCACCCGCCAAAGCTCCACGCCATTAGTGGCGGCGTAGGCGATCACCCACGGCACGGCGAGCACAACCACCTGGGCTTTGCCGGCAGCCTCGTAAACAATGGGCGAGGCCCAGGATCTGCCCACCTTGCGCGGGCGCTCCCAGACGGTTCGACCGGTGCGCCCGTCCAGCGCGTAGAGCTTCGATTTGCCTTCATCAGGATCACCCTGGTCGAGCTGCACGATCAACCGGTCCCGCCAGGTCGCCAGCGACGTGGCGGCTCCATAGGGATTCTTTAAGACGCCAAAACTCTTTGACCAAACCGGCTTCCCATCCAGAGTGAATGCGACGCAGTCGCCATTCGCAAAAAACGCATACACCCGCCGACCATCCGTCGCCATCGTCGATGCGGCGTAACCTGTGGACTCGGGAATATCCGCTCCCTGCACTGTGCCCGGAACATTCGTCACCGCCTGCCGCCAGAGCGTTTGACCTGTCTTGGCGTCCAGACAAAAAACCTCGCGCAGGTTCGTGTTGCCGCCCGAAAAGAAGACACGGTCCCCCCAGACAATCGGCGAATTGAAACCACCGGCTGGCACGGGAACCTTCCAGGCAATCCCCACGCCAGTCTTCGTATCCCAACTCACGGGCGCATTGGTTGCGCCTGACACGCCGCCTCCGTCCACTCCGCGAAAACAAGGCCAGTTTGCTCTGAGTTCTTCAACCGAGGCAGCATCCGTGGACATCACGGAACCAGCCGAGCCTAACATCTTTTCCGCATCTGCCGGAGCTTTTGGCAAAGCCGTGCTCAGCCCAAGACTCAGAATAAAAAGAAACGTGCCGATCACCCCGCCGCTGGCCGCCACCGACCAGCGGGCCGTAGCCGCCCCGCAAGCGGTCGATTCCGCGCCATCCGGTTTGGGTCCGGGTGACGGCAGCCGCCTCCGATGACGAGCGCTCTGTGTGGCAGCCAGCACAAACACGGCAACTCCACCAAGCAACAAATAGACCCCCGATCCCATCTGCGACAATTGGCGGAAATACTGTTGGCGGAGCTGCAAATCGAGGGCCCGAATCCGCTCCTTCATCTGTTCATCCGCCGGGTTTAGCCGGAGCTTTTCTTTGTACTCTTTGAGCAACGGCGATTTGAGCGGATCCTCGGCCCGCGTGCCGAAGTGGCCAACGACCATCGCTACGCCGGCCAATAGCGAGAAGACCCCGGCAATCCACGCCGTCAGCCGCCAGGTGGAGTTGGTGTTACTCATTCAATGCCTTTGCCGGTTGAAGGTTGGCAGCGGGCATCATGCCGCGCCGCACTAATTCGTTCGGACAATACTCGAAGCATCGCGCGCAGGCGAAACAATCGCCGCGATCCGGCTCGTAATCGGTTCGCTTGCGGCGCAACGAGAGACTGATCAATTTCACGCCGATCACCAGCCCGGCCCACATCCCGAAAATCGTGGCCCCCGCGACGAACCGTTCCCGAATGCGCCCCGCCTCGGTGAGAATCTCCTGCGGTGTCTGGCGGGCGCGTTCCAGCGCCAGCTCATCTGGTGACAGCGCGCCAAACTTGAGAGCGGTTCCCTGCGCCCGCACGAACTGCTCCGCAAGGCTAACCGTCGGATTGAGCTTGGATGCCACCGGGCCAAATCGCCATCCCAGCCAGCCGCCGCCGGCGATAAGCACGGGAAGCAGCGCCAGCAGCAGCGCCAGCCGCCGGCGGTCTCCGGTGAGAGCCTGCGGCGACGCCCCGCCGGTTGCGGGCTCGCGCATCGCGCCAAACGGACACGAAGCTTCGCATAACCGGCATTGCGTGCAATAATCCGGCGTTACCCGGACGCGCCATTTCGCAACCGTCGCGCCCAGTTTCAACAGCGCTCCATAAGGACAGAGAAACCGGCAGTAGGGCCGGCCTACGAAGACCCCCAGCAGGAGCAGCGCCACCCCGGACAGCACCATCAACGTCCGCCCGCTCATCCGAAAAATGGGCACGAATGGATCGTATTGGCAGATAATAAATGCGCTGCCGGTCGCCGCAAACAGCACGCCCGCGCCCAGGTAAATGTAAGGCAGCACACTCAACCCCTGCTCAAGCCACAACGGCACCTTCAACGGCTTCAATAACACCAGATCCTGCAGCGCGCCATGCGGGCAGACCCCGGCGCAAAAAGTCCGCCCGGCAAAGAGCGCAAAGACCAGGGGCAGCACGAAGAAAGCGACCACGCCAACGGGAACGGCATACTCCCGATCAAACACCGCAAGCGCGACGTTTTGCACCGAGCCAATCGCGCAGACACACCCTTTTCGCCAGAATCCGAAATACACCAGTGAAAAAATCGAAAGCGCCATCACGCCGTTGCGCGAACGCCGCTTGAATACCAGCCAGCTTGACACCCCCAGGCAGACCGCCAACACCACAACATCGAGATATTGAAAAAACAGCGCCCGCGCCGCTGGGGTCGTCGTGACCGGAAGCTGATGTCCACTCTCAAATTCCGGCGGTGGAAAACGCTGCTCTGCGATGGCAATGCTGGAAAGAAAGGCAAAAAACAACAGCGGACCGAGCATCCAGACCAACCCGCTCCACAAGCCGGCCGTCGCGCTCTGGACTTCGGACTTCGGACTTCGGACTTCGGGTCTCATGTTCCGTGGATCGTCGTCTTCAGCAAATACGGCTGATCTGCCGGCACGCGGCGGAAGGCATCTCCGGCGCAAACTTTCGAAATGGCGCATTCGTTGCAATTCACGCAGCGGTCGTGACGCACTTGCAGAAACAGCGAGCCGTTGCCGAAACGATTGCAGCCTTCGACACACTTGGCGCACCCGATGCAGAGTTGCTCGTCAATCGTGTATTCGTAATACGGATCCTCGACAAACGTGCGCTTGATCGCAGAAGTAGGGCACAGGCAATTCTCCGCGCCGGTGTTCAGGTCGTTGGGCTCCGGATCGAAGTAGCCCGTGCAAAGCTGGCAATAACCGCAGATCGCAAAGGAATGAACACACTTGACCGCGGATTGCTCGAGCACGCAATTCGTCGCGCAATTGCCGCAGCGCACGCATTTCTGAGGATCGATTTGCCAAACGGCCCCTTTGGCGGTGGCGCGGCCCGCCACCACCCCCAGCAAACCTCCCAGCCCCGTCAGCGCCGCCGCCCGCGCGCCGTCGCGCAGAAACTGGCGGCGGCTAACATTTGGCTCAGGTTTGGAATCCATCTGCGGCCCTTAAGCGCTGGGCTTGGTTGCTGGCGTTGCTGCCGTCTCTTTCTTTTTCGCCATCACGCGGACCTCGCCGGTAACGAGATCGAGAATGTATATGCGCTGTTGCGAATCCACCGCGGCATCCAAACCGCCCATCGTGCAGTCCGCCGGGGAACACTTGTGCCAATTCTCTGTGAACGACTCCGGCCCGGCAACCACGCATTCGAAGGTTCCGTCGCCGGAGTAAACCTTCACCCGGGGCAGACCCTTTTCGCACGTAACACAACGACCGTCCGGCAGCAGGGCCAGACCGACCGGGTTGCAGCACCCGCAGAAGCCCTGGATCGCGCCGGAAGGCTTGCCCCAAAAGAATTCCAGGTCACCACCCGCGGTGTAGCCTTCCACCCGATGCCGCCCCGGATTGTTGACCCGCACTAGCCCGTCGCGACCCAGTTCCACATCGAGGTAGGGGCTGGGCACGATCAGACCGGGAACGTTGCGGTCCTTGTTCTTCTCGGCGATACGGCCAGCCAGCTTGCCGGATTTATCGTACCGCAGCACCACCCGGTTCCCCGCATCAGCCGCAAAGACGTCATTCTCCCCCACCGCCAGCCCCGTAAACCAAGTCCGCTTGCCGGGCGATTCCCAGGCCGCGGTTCGCTGGCCTTTGCGATCAAACACCTCCAGATGGTCCTTCAGCCCCGCATAAATAGTTCCGTCGCCTGCCACAGCGACACAACGCGCCGAACCGGCAAGCGCAATCTCATTGACCCTCGCCCCCTGGCGGTCCAGCACGCTCACGTAGTTGCCCGCAGCAACATACACTTGATTCTCCGGCCCGATCGCAATCCGGTGCGGCTCCGGTTGCGAGGTGGGAAAACGGCCCACTTGTTCGTAATGGATCAGCTTCGGGTCGGTCTGGCGCAACCGCTCCACGTCGTACGCAAATGGGTTGGCTTCCTTGCCCGCGCTGCCCGCGCCTGCCCGTCGCGTCGAAGCCACCACAGCGGCGCTGCCCACGGCGAGAACTCCGGCGCTGCGCGCGCTTTTCTGGATGAAGTGGCGTCGGGTAATGGGTCGGTTCTGGTTTCTCATGGTCAACCTCAATGTTGAGCGTATTTTGCGGAAAGTGCCGGCGGCAGGCCGCAACTGGCAAAGACACCGCAGCCGCTGCAGATGCCGCGATTCACGCAGCTTTGGCGCGACGACATTCGGCGGCGCATCGCCAGGCCGCCCGCGGCGGTCAGCAGCGTCAGCAGACCATAGCGCGCCGCAGCACGAACAAACTCGCGCCGGCTTTCAACCTTTTCAGGCGAAAATTGCATAGCGATGTGGCTGAAATATAACGGAAAAAGGATTCCCTGCCACAGCAAAAGCAGCTACATCCGTTTTGCCAAACACCAACCCTATTTTGTCCGCCCGATGGCTGAATCTGTCAGATCCCGAACCGGCCTCTTACCTCGCTGAAAAGTTCGCGCATATCGCCGTGGACACCCTCCTCTCCCTTACTTCTTATAAGTTGTTCCTTCTGCGATCCAGGTAATGTCCCGCTTGTCCGAGCCGGTGTCCATCGGAATGCCGTCCACGTTCCCCATAACCGGTCGTTTTGTTACTGTAGCCATCCATTTCTTGATTTCGGCGTGGCCGTCGGCGAACGAGAAGCCGCAAGCGCCGTTGTGATAGGAAGCTGGAATGTCACACCAGGTCCACCGCTCGCTTGGGTCGGCACTGGTACACCAAACGTACCAACCGTCGTTAATGCTGTCGGGATGTTCATCCAAGGTGACAAAGATGGCGGAAGGAGTTCTGAAGCTGCTGCCCTTTATGAACTGCTGCCAGATGTAGTTGATCGGCGTTCCCTTGTCGTCCTGTGGACCGACAAATGCGTTCATGGAAATGCTCCTCGCTCGCGGTCCCAGTGGACACGGCTTTTGATCGGCTGGACATTTATAAATGCCAGTGTTCTTGGCAACATAAGGCCCCAACAGCGCCCCTTTTATTAGATCCAGGTTCGTGTTTTGTGAATCGGCACCCCAACTAATAACGTTACCCACCCAGTTATTGCTGGGATTGCCTTGCGTGCCCAGGATAGTTCTGTTGTTGACCAAGCGATCGTTGAAGTCATCGGCATACATACGCCAGGCCAGTATGAGCTGTTTGTTGTTGTTCAGGCACATGATGCCCTGCGCTTTGGTCTTGGCCTTGGCCAGCGCAGGCAACAATAGCGCAGCCAGAATGGCAATGATTGCAATGACGACGAGCAGTTCAATCAGGGTGAACGCTCCATTCTTGCAACGAAGAAGAAATCTCATCCTTACGGACCGTGCTGCAAAACGAGAGTTCTCAAAAAGCTCAGGGTGGCTCAGCATATCGCTTTAAGTGGTTCAGCCCATTGAACAGGCCAGCACCCCGGGGATAACGCGCGGCGTCTCCACCGGCTTTGCCGCAGGCCACTGGGCCGTTGGCTCCGCCGGCGAGACGCCGCCGTCTTACAGCGGGATTACTTGGCCAGGCGATAAAACCGGGTTCCAACCACCGGCTGCGTCACAGTAATTTGGTCGCCCACCACCACAGAACTGGTCGTCACCGGCATCCATTGTGGCGGCACCAGGTTCGTTGTGGACTGCAGACCGTAATCAAGGGCGTTCGTCGCCCAGGAAAGGCGCACCGTGTTGCCTGCCTGAGAAAGAATCCCCAAAGTCGGCGGCGCCGCGTTGAGAGTCGCCGCGAGCAGATAGACAAGGCTGTTGGTCGCGCTCGGGTCCGTCGGTTTGACGGGCAAGAGGATGCTCGAAAGCGTTTTCAACGGGTTCAACGTGTAGCGGCGATCTATGAAAGCGAGACCACCGTAATTAAGCAGCGGCTGGCCGGCGGGGGTGTTCTTCAAATCGCTGAACACCCGGCGATCCGATTGAATATCGATACTGCCGAAGTAGGCCGCCATCCAGAAGATGCCGGGGCCCCAACCGTCGCTCGGGCTGCCATCTGTCAATCTCACAAAGACCTCCTTGGTCGGGTTGTTGCTCAGCACGGAGGAGAGGTCGATGGTGTAATAGCCCTTGTTATATTCGTTATGATCGTCAAACCCAAATATCTCCTGAGAATTCAGCACGGCCTGCCAGCCCTCCGTGTCCAAATGGTTCAGGATCGAAATGCTCACAAAATAGCCGCCATTACCGTCTTCTGGACTGGTGTCCCCGATCCGCACTTGAATGAGCTTTCCCGGGTTGTTGGTCAGATATGCCGAAATATCCACGTCGCGGAAAACCACCCCGCCTTGGTTCATTTCGGCTAACTCTGTCTGCCAGTCCCCATTTGTCCCGGAACGCATTTGAACGAGATACTCGTTGCCGATCTGGATGTGCGCAAGGGCATTGCTGACCCCAGCCGGAAGAGTAAACTGATAAATCACGTAATTATTGCCGTCCATAAAACGGTTGCCGCCGGAATTGCCGGTGCAGCACGATAGTTCGACAATGTGATTGCTTTCGGCGGCGGTAAACGGCACAAAACTGTCGTAGGTAATCACCGGGTCACCAGGACCGCGAAGCGACACCACGAAGTTATTGGCCAAGTCCAACGTCAACTTGGCGCTGCTCGTATTGGTCGGGAAGGGAAATCTGTAGGTCAAATACCCCGTGCCATCCGCGTAGCGGTGCCCGCGGTTGTCGGGCCCAGACCCGCTATTGGCATAAAGATAAGGTGTCTCGTTGGTCGTTCCCACGTCAAACATCGCGTACACCCTGGCGCCAGAGGTGTTCACCACCGGATCCATCCGCTGCGAAAAATTCACGGGGATGCCGTTGTACAGACGGACGTGCTGGATGAACGGGCCCCAGCCATCGTTGGGCGTTGCATCGGTGAACAGGACGTAGATCTCGCCGGTGCCAGCGGCCAACTGCGACGAGGCGTCAAAGGTGTACTCCTTCAAATTCGACAGGTTGTGCTCCGAGAACCCATAAATAGTATATGAGTTGGCAAGCGTGGTCCACCCGTTGGTACGGTACTGGAAGTTCGCGGGGTCATTGTCGGGAGTAAACGATGTCGCCACAGAAATCACGAAATCGTTGCCGACCGTGATCCCGAGTGTCGCATGCGCGAGGCTGGTCGAGACGGGAATTCTGTAAACTACGTAGCTGCTTCCGTCCACAAACCGCCAGGGGTTTGCATTGCCGTTTCCACTGTCCGCAAAGAGAAATTCTGCCTCTTCCTGGCTGAAATCGGTCGGGAAGGACGCGTATGTCGTGACGGCGTTGTTATCAGTGGCGGTCAGAATCGAGTGGTCGAACATTGTGGGACTGTTGCGCCAGCCGGCCACCGGGCCAAACCGGTTCGTGTCCTTCGAACCATCGGCATAGTTGAACACGATTGAGCCAAAGGGCCAGCCCAAGGCATTCGGGGCGTCCAGCAAGGCAAAATCGAGCGAGGCGTACTTGCCGGCCGGCATGCCGATGCTCTGCCCATTGATGAGGATGCCATCCAGGGTGGACGCCTCCTTCAAATTTCCAAACTTGAAAATCGCGCGCCCGTCCTGGGTGGCTATCGGCATCCCGTCAGCGTAGCTCAATGGCAGTGTCGTCGAGTCAACGCGGTTTCCGTCAGCGTCCAGACCGCTCCCGAGCCCCGGATCGGCGGGCGATGCCAGAAAAACGTCGGTGTCGAAGAGAGTGTGCAGGTCGATGTAAGGCGAAGCCGCGAACAGCGATGCGCTCGCCATCAGCGATGACAAGGCCACAATAATGTGTTTAATGTTTCTTTGCATATTAGTTCATTTGCCAACTGACAATGTGATTATTGAATTTCATTGAAGATGAGGATTGAGCAAATTCGAGAGAATGTCCACAACTCAGTTGAAAATCTTTGGAGTGGCGCACGCAATATGACAGGGCGTGGGGCAGGGCTCCGACCTGCCGGTCCACGAAGTCTCCGACACCGTGCGTAGCCAGAGCAAGAGGTCTGCCCCACGCTGCTCCTCAAAGTGAAAATTGCTGCTCCAAAACGATATTGCGACCAACCTGCGCCACAGAGAGAAATCAAATGGCAAAGGTAAACCATTGCACGCCGGTTGGAGTGTCCGTTGCTACAGCCTGAAGGCATTGTGAATAAGTCTTACAACATGCTTATTGCCTTACATTTGTATCTGTGCCATCCTTATTTCACAATGACAGAAATAATATGAACACCGCCTATGTCACCTCCAAGGGCCAGTTGGTCGTCCCCTCGAGCATCCGCCGGCGGTTCGGCATCAAGCCCGGCACGCGCATCAACTTCGTGGAGGAAGGTGAGCGCATCATCTTCCAGCCCGTTACCCGCGAATACATTGATTCCTTCTGCGGCATCTTCAAGCTGAAGCCCGGCGAGAAATCCGTCGTGCGGGAACACCTGGAGGAACGCCGGGCCGAGCGTGAAAAGGAGAACAAGTGAAGCCCACCGTTCTGGACGCCTCCGCGCTGCTGGCCATGTTCTTTGGCGAACCGGGCATGGAACAAATGCGCGAACTCTTTCACAAGGCATCCGAGGCCGACCAGCCCGTCTTCATCAGCGCTGTCAACTGGGCCGAAGTCCTTTACCAGATGGAGCGCAAACGCGGCAAGGCCGGTTACGATACCGCGCGCCAGTTTGAACATACGACGCCCCTGGAGGCCGTGCCGGTGGACCGCGAACTGGCGGAAGCCGCAGCACTTTTTAAAAACCAACACGGCCTGGGACTGGCCGACGCCTTCGCCGCCGCGCTGGCGAAACATAAAAGAGCCGAACTCGTCACCGCCGACACCGAATTCAAGGCGGTCGAGCGCGATGTGAAGGTTTTCTGGTTGACGACGCAGGGGCCGAGGTAGTTTTCGGGACGGGATT
Organism: Verrucomicrobiota bacterium; assembly: GCA_037130375.1. Lineage (GTDB taxonomy): Bacteria > Verrucomicrobiota > Verrucomicrobiia > Limisphaerales > UBA8199 > JAPLUA01. The sequence continues at coordinate 26,099 of JBAXTC010000001.1, forward strand.
CATAATGGACGGTGCTGTTGGCGGAATAGACAGGAAACTCATTTTGACAGGGCGTGGGGCAGGTCTCCGACCTGCCGGTCCAAGGAGTCTCCGACTCCGTGCAGAGCCAGAGGCCCCGACCAGGAGGTCTGCCCCACGCTGCTCCCCAAAGTGAGTTTCCTGTTCCGTTTGGACCTGCTCACGGACCATGAATTTCCAAGCTCATGAAATTGCTGCAACCAAGCCCTTCGCCTTCGCAGTCTCTGCGGTTGAATCAAGTCCCCCTTTACCGCAGAGGCGCCAAGAATGCAGTGGTTCAGGGGGGTGCTTCGCGAGTCATTGGTAAGATTGATAAGAACGCCTCACCGAGGCGTCCCTGCTACCCAACTTACCAAGGACTCGCATAAGCGCCGAATTGAATTGCTGTGGGTCCCCAGATGACTCTTGACACTTCCAGGAAGCGGCTCTATGGCTACCGGGTTCGGTCGCAGTGCGGAAATCAACCGGAGATGTCCGGTCGTGACTTTGTTGGCCATATCAATCAACCAGAAACGTGAACAGCGAGAGCAATTTTATGAACCGAAATCAAGGTTCTGGGGCCACGGCTTCCGATTGTCGTCGGATGGGGTTCCTGCGTCCTGGTCATTCCAACCGTTTCTAATTCAGCGCCCTTAACAACCTTCAAACACCACTAAACAAGCAAAGTAAAATATGAAAGCGAATCCAAATACCGCTATTGATCAATACCTCCTGGGTTCTTCCTGGGCCCGAAGAATAGTCACTCCGCTGGCTGGCCTGGCCGCTGCGGCAGCTCTGTTGTCCAGCGTTCAGGCGCAAACCCCCAGTCCGGTATTCACTTGGCTGTGGAGTGTCGGTTCCGGCACGAATATTCCCAACGATCTGCCAGCCGCTGGTAATAACGTCCGGGGTGTAGCCATCAGTCCCCTCACGACGAACGTGCTTTATGGAACCACCACCGGTGGCACGAACAATGGCAACAACCACTTCACCACTCTCGATTTCACCAACAACGGCGCCATAATCGGTCAGGCCAATGGCACGGGCGTTTCTGGCGGCACGCTGAACTTGATTCAGGCGCGCGTTTCCGACGACGGTTTCGTCTATGCGTGCAACCTTGCCGGCGCGCCGGCCTCTAACTTCAAGATTTACCGATGGCCGTCCGACTCCGACTTTGCAACAGCCGCAACCGTGGTGTATGACTCGGGGGCCGGCACCTCGTTTCAATGGCGGATTGGCGACTACATGGACTTGCGTGGCAGCGGCATCAACACTGAGATTGTCGGAACTGGCAATGGTTCAGGGGCAAACATCACCACCAATTTCGTGATCTTCAGACCAACGGACGCCTCGGCAACCACTTTCACGAATTTCTCGATTACCATTCCTGGTGGCGCCAATATCTGCGGCGGAGGTGTCACCTTTGAAGGCACCAATAACGCGCTGTACGTAAAGGCGGCCAGCGGCAAGCCGGTTTATCGCCTGGCGTATAACCCGACCAACCTAACCGCGCAGATCACCGCTTCATTCCAAATGGACCAATCCGCCAACAACGGATTGAAATATTATGAGGACAAGGGCGTCAAGTTGATTGCCACGGTCTGCACCTCCACAGGCGCGGTCACCAACGGCTTATCGCACTACGCGAAGGTTCTTCAGCTCAGCGACCCATCGAACGCGGTCGTTGTGTTGAACCAGCCTTTGCCAGTTCCCAACCAAGCCAACGGTAATTCCCTCGGACTGGTTGACTTCAACAAGGGCTACGCCGTGTTCAGCGAGCCGAACAACGGCATCTCGTTGTTCGCGCTGAGCTTCGTGCTCAATCTCCCGCCCAGCATTACCAGCCAGCCGACGGATGCAACCAATATCCTGGCAACTGGTTATGCCACATTCACAGTCGGCACCGGCGGCACCGCCCCCTTGAAATATCAGTGGTACTTCACCGATATTAACAACCTGGCTACCAACACGGTAACCTGGGCCGTGTCCACCAATGCCTCCCTAGCACTGACCAACCTCGTGTTAACCAACGCCGGATTCTACAGCGTTGTCGTCACGAATAACTACGGTTCGAAGACCAGCGTGCTCGCCGCGCTCGGGGTTGTTCCGAGCACACTGACCACCGCCTTCGTCCCCGCCTGGACCAAGAGTGTGGGCGACCTGTTTTTCCTCCAAAATGATAACACTTGTCGCGGCCTCGCTTACAATCCCGTCACCGGCCATCTCATCGCAGTCAGCCGCAACCCAACCAACGGGGTGTATGTTCTGGACGCCGCCACCGGCGCCTACCTCCACTCCCTCGATGTGTCAGTCGTTACTGCCTCCGGCACGTTCCCGATCAACCTGGTCGGCGTCGCCGATGATGGCGCGGTCTATGTCGCAAATCTCGATATCGTCGGAACCCAATACGTGATCTATCGCTGGGCGGATGAGAGCGCCGCAACCGTCGCAACCGTCGCCTATGGGCCTTCCGACCCGGGGCTGGGCGACCGTATTGGAGACACTTTCGCCGTGCGCGGCGCCGGGACCAGCACCGAAATAATTGCCGCTTCCCGCAATATCGCAACGATTGCCCTGTTCAACACCGCCGATGGTCTGAACTTCAATCCGACCATAATCGACACCGCGCCGGAGCCGGCGGGCCTCGCCGGTTTGGGTCTTGCCTGGGGCGCAGGCACCACCTTCTGGACCAAATCCAGCGGCTACCAATTCCGGCACATCACCTACGACCTGACCGCCGGCACCAACGGACTCCTCCAAACCTTTGCTGCGGGGCAAATGACGGACATCGCCCTTGGAGTGGACCCGGTCAATAATCTGGTTGCCAGTATTGTTCCAAACACCGCGGGCGGCGCCGGCCCGAGACCCTTCCCGAATCACCTGGATCTGTACGATGTCAATGCAGTCGTGAACGACCCGGCTGGGCTGACCGAACCAACGCTCAGTGACCAGAACTTCTTCCAGACCGCCAATATTAACGGCAACGGCAACGGCGCGGTCGCATTTGACGTCGCAGGCGGGCGCCTGTTCGCGCTCGACACCAATAACGGCTTGCTGGCCGGCAAGGTTGTGGCCCGTTTGTTCAAAACCAAGTCTGGCGGTGATGTCGTGCTGTCCTGGACTGGACCCAGCAAACTGCTATACTCCTCGTTCGTGGGCGGGCCTTATGCCACAAACGCAATTGCAACCAGCCCGTTCACCAATACTCCGGCGGGAGCCGAGTTCTTCCGCTTGGCGCGCTAGAAATTATCGAGAGAGAGCGGGAATCTGCCTCGCGGCTTCCCGGTGCTCCCTCGGGGTAACTGCCGGAAACGATTGCCGCTTCAACCCGACAAACGGCAGTCCGCCGACAGCCTTGACCGTTTTGACAGGACACTAGATTGAACGTATCTGTAAGAATGATGAGCCATTTTGGCTTGCGGATCACGAAACGACGGCCGCCCTTCCGCGTGGCAGCGCCGGGAATGTCAGCTTCCCAGCCAGCATTCACCTTGATCGAATTGCTCGTAGTCATTGCCATCATTGCCATCCTGGCCGCCCTGCTGCTGCCGGCCCTTGGCCGGGCGAAGGAAAAGGCATTCACCACGGCGTGCATCAATAACAAGAAACAGTTGACCCTCTGTTGGCTCATGTACACCGGCGACAACAATGACCAATTGATTTGCAACTGGACGGACGGCGAACAGTCCGCCCCCAATGCCTGGGTCGTGGGTGATGCCTGGAAAAGCTCCTATGTCGTCCAGACCAATAACATTCGCAAAGGACTCTTGTTTCCATACAACACCTCGCTCGGAATCTATAAATGCCCGGCCGATAGAACCCATATCCTCGGCTCCCAATTACCCCGGCTGCGCAGTGTCTCCATCAGCACGGCGATGAATTGGTTTAACAGTGGCCCCACCCCCAGCCCGGGCATGCAGTCTCAAGCCACATTTTGGAAATCTGGCCAACTCGCCGCCGCCGGCCCGTCCAAGCTTTCCGTGTTTTGGGACGAAAAAGCCGTCGATGTCACCGATACCAGCACCGCAAGTCAAAATAGCATCGACAACGGCGCGCTCGGAATCTATCAGGAAAAAGATGGCGCCGGTTACTGGAATGTCCCCGGCATCCAGCACAGCTACGGCTGCGTGATGTCTTTTGCCGATGGCCGTTCGGAGGCCTGGAAATGGAGGGATTCATACCTTCATACCGCCACCCGCTGGGGACCCTGCTCCACGACATCGCCTGACCGCGACGCCCGCCGGGTCGTCCAAACCGTCCCGTACCAGTACTTGCCGTAGCCTGCCCTGCGTCCGCGAAAAAACCCTCTGCTGCATGAAGAAACTCACGCTCAGCCCCAGCAGCAGCGTGACGTTGGCCCAACCCGCAATGTCCAGCCACAAAGAATTCTTCCGCCCAGACTTGGTTTTTCGCCGCGCTTACCCCATCTTTACGATTCATGCAGTTTGTTCGCGACATTTATACCGCCCGGCGCGCGGCTGGGCGACCGGTGATTTCCTTCGAGTTCTTTCCGCCTAAGACGGACGAGGGTGATCGTAACCTGTTCGAGAAAACCATTCCCGCCTTGCTGCAAACCCGGCCGGATTATTGCTCGGTCACGTACGGCGCCGGCGGCAGCACCCGCGACAAGACCTTGATGATCGTGGACCGCATCCAGCGCCAGCATGGCCTGACTGCGGTGGCCCACTTGACCTGTGTTTGCGCGACAAAAGAGCAGATCCGCGAGCTGCTCGGCAAGATTCGCGCCCTCGGTGTCCAGAATGTCCTGGCGCTGCGCGGCGACCCGCCCGCCGGCGGCGAATTCCAAACCACCCCCGGCGGATTTGAATACTCCAGCCAGTTGGTCCGCTTCATTCGCGAGCAAGGCGATTTCTGCATCGGCGTCGCCGGCTTCCCCGAAGGCCACATCGCCTGCAAAGAGGGCAAATACGCCGATTGGCAGCATCTGAAGGAAAAAGTCGATGCCGGCGCGGACCTCGTCCTCACGCAACTGTTCTTCGACACCGCTGACTTTTGCGAATTCCGCGATCACATTACACGCAAGCTGGGGGTCAGTGTCCCGATCGTGCCGGGCATCGTCTCCATCCTGAGCGCCATGCAAATCAAACGCTTCACCGCCATCTGCGGCGCGCGCATCCCCGCACCGCTGGCCGCCCGGCTTGAGGCTTTGGGCGGCGATGACGCCGCGGTCGCTGAGTTCGGCATCGAATACGCCAGCAAACAATGCGAAGAACTGCTGCGCGCCGGCGCCCCGGGCATTCATTTCTACACGCTCAACAAGGCGCAGGCCACCGTCCGCATCTTGAGGAACCTGGGACTGGCACTCGACTGAACTCGGATTCCGCATGAAGGTCGATCTTGCCTATGGCCAGGGGCAATTGCCTGTCGAATTGCCGGGCGAGTTGACCACAGTCATCAACCCCGCTCACGCACCGGGTTTGCAAGACGAACGCGGCGCGGTCCGCAGGGCGCTCGAGAAGCCCATCGCGGCGCTTCCCTTGCTCGAGTGGATTAAACCCGGCAACCGCGTCTGCATCCTTTTCACCGACATCACCCGCGCGACACCCAACGAGCGGCTCATACCCTGGCTGCTCGAATACCTGGCCGGTGTTCCGCGCGAAAATATCACCTTGCTGAACCAACTCGGCACGCATCGACCCAACTCAACGGCCGAGCTCGAACAGATGCTCACGCCCGCGGTCGTGCAGAATTACCGCGTCCTGAACCACGAACCGGACAATCCAGACGCGCTCGTTCCCCTGGGCGCAACCCACGACGGCACACCTGCCTTGCTCAACCGCCATTTCGTCGAGGCTGACGTGCGCATCGTCACTGGCTTCATCGAGCCGCATTTCTTTGCCGGGTTCAGCGGCGGCCCCAAAGGCATCATGCCCGGAGTCGCCGGGCTCAAAACAGTGATGAGCAATCACGGCGCCAGCAATCTCGCTGATCCTGATGCCACCTTCGGCATCACCCAAGGCAATCCCGTCTGGGAAGAAATGCGCGACATCGCCCTGCGCCCCGGACCCGCTTTTCTGCTGAACGTCTCCCTGAACGTGCAGCGGCACATTACCGGGGTGTTCGCCGGCGACCTGATTGCCGCCCACAAGGTCGGCTGCGAATTTGTCAGGCGGTCTGCAATGCAAAAGGTCGCCGCACCCTTCGACATCGTCGTCACTACCAACAGCGGCTATCCGCTCGATCAAAACCTGTACCAAGCGGTCAAGGGCATGAGCGCCGGCGCGCGCATCCTCAAACCCGGCGGCACCCTCATCCTGGCCAGTGAATGCCGCGATGGAGTTCCTGCCGGCTCCAGCTTCGATCATCTCTTGCGCAGCGTGGCCTACCCGGAAGAAGTCCTGACCCTCCTGGCAACACCGGGATTCCATCGACCCGAGCAGTGGCAGGCGCAACTCCAGGCCCTCATTCAACGTCGGGCCCGGGTGCTGCTCTACAGCACCCTCCCCGATCAAGTGGTTCGCGCCGCCCATTTGACGCCCTGTCACGACATCAGCGCTGCGGTGAAACAGTTGCTCGAAGCCCTGCCCAGCGGCGCCCGCATCGCCGCCCTTCCGCAAGGCCCCCTGGTCATTCCCTGCTTGGGTTGATTCTGATAGTTCGCAGGGCAGGGCAGCCGAGACGCCCCGGAGCGTGGAGCAGGTCTCCGACTCCGTGCGGAATTGTTGACTCGGGTTTGGACAGGAGATAACAGAGATAACGGAGAGTTGTCGAACCCAGAAGCGAGGGAGCGCCGGCTAAAGCCGGCTTTGGACGACCGAGGAGCAATATCCTTAGGGGCAGGAGGTGCGGTGTAAGCCGGCTAAAGCCGGCGCTCCGGGGCGTGCCTCCCCAGAGTGAGACTTGCCGGACTGTTCCTGGCTGCCCTTGCTTTGAGACCCAACGCTGATTAGGCTGGAAGGCACATGCGCCTGCTCGACCGTTATCTGTTGCGCGAATTGCTTTTTCCGCTCGGCTATTGCCTTTGCGGCTTTCTGATTTTCTGGATTTCCTCCGACCTGTTCGTGACCCTGGGCGACTTCCAAAAGCGGGATTTGTCGCCGCGTGACATCGTGGAGTACTACCTTGTCATCATGCCGGAGTTCCTCGTCATCGTGCTGCCCGTCGCCCTGCTTCTGTCCCTCCTCTACACCCTCACCAACCACGCGCGGCATAACGAGATTACGGCCATCCGGGCGGCGGGCGTCAGCCTCTGGCGGCTCTCCCTGCCGTATCTCGCGGTGGGGTTTCTCGGGAGCCTCGTCTTGCTGGCGACCAACGAGTTCTGGGCGCCCAACAGCGAAGACGCCGCGGCCGCAATCAAGGATCGGCACCTGCCGGCTGTGGCGCGCACTGCCGGACACAAAGAATTCCGCAATCTTTGCTTCGACAACTCCCGCGACGGCCGCATCTGGCGAATCGGCGTGTACAATTCCCAGACCGGCGAGATGATCGAACCCATTGTTTCCTGGACCGCCCAGGACGGCTCGAGGCCATGGCAGTTGAAAGCGGAGCGCGCCATTCCTGTCAACGGAGTGTGGACCTTCTACAACGTGAGCGAATTCAAAGAAACCGCGCAAAGCGATTTGCCCCCCGTGCCCTCCCTGCAAACCAATGTGCTGGCCATGCCGGAGCTCACTGAAACCGTGGAAGAGATCAACAGCGAAATCAGAATCAGCAATAGCATCAGCCTGCGCGCCGCAAGAAAGGCAGACGTGCCCATCACGGAACTGCTGCACTACCTGCGTCTCCACCCAAATCCGTCCCGCTCCGACGGCTTCTGGCTCCGCACAAAACTCCAGGGACGCCTGGCCGCGCCCTGGACTTGCCTGGTGGTCGTATTGATCGCGATACCCTTCGGTGCGGCTGCCGGGCGGCGCAATGTCTTTGTCGGGGTAGCCGGCAGCATCGTCATTTGTTTTGTCTATTTCGTTTTACAGCAGGTCGCCCTGGCGCTCGGCACCAGCGGCAGCCTGCCCCCGTGGGTCGCCGCCTGGTTCCCTAATCTGTCCTTCGGTCTCGCAGGGCTTTGGCTGACCTCGAAAGTCCGTTAATAGATTAGCCTTCTTCATGAATGACGAGTTGACCCAACTCCAGACGCGCTTCGACCGGCTGAATCTCCTCTACCAGGTCGGCAACGTCATTCATTCCACCCTCGACCCGCAGGAAGCGTTGCAATTGATTGTGGACCAGGCTGTCCGACTGATGCGCGCCTCCAGCGGTTCGACCGTGCTGATCAACCCGAACACCACTTCTCTGGAAATCCACGCCGCAGCCGGCCTGCCCGCCAACGCGACCGATCTCAAGCTCCGGGTGGGCGAAGGTATCACCGGCTGGGTGGCTCGCACGGGCAAGCCGGCGCGCGTGGGCGACGTCACCCAAGACCCGCGCTACGTCATGCTCCGGCCCGAGGTCCGTTCCGAACTGGCCGTCCCTCTGGAAGTCAACGACGAGGTGCGCGGCGTGCTGAACGTCGATTCAGATCGGGTCGATGCCTTCAACGCAGCAGATCAGGAACTGCTCGAGGCACTGGCCGTCCAAGCCTCCCGGGTCATCCATAATACCTGGGTTTACGAGCAGTTGCGACTCAAGGCGCAGCTCTTCGAATCGCTGGCCGGCGTCAGCCAGACGATTAATTCCACCCTCAATCTGGACGACGCCCTGGGCGTCATCACCCGTGAGGCCTGCGTGTTGATGCGCGCCAAGGTGGGCGCGCTCATGCTGCTGGACGAAAGCCGTGAATGGCTCGACCTGCGCGCCAGTTTCGGCGCCAGCGACGCCTACATCAACCGGCCGCGGTTGAGCGTCGAAGAGAGCCTCCACGGCATCGTGGTGCGAAGGAAAAAACCTTTGCAGGTCGAGAACGTGCAAGTCTCGAGCCGTTATCAAAACGTGGAAGTGGCCCGGCGCGAAGGGCTGGTAGCGTTGCTGAGCGTGCCGCTGCTGTACGGCGGCCAGGCAATTGGCACGCTCAGCGTCTATACCGGCCAGCCCTACAGTTTCTCGAACGAAGAAATTCGCATCCTCTCCGCCCTGGCTGAGTTGTCCGCTATCGCCATCGAAAAAGCCCGCCTCTATGAGCGGGTCATGGATGTCGAGGAACAGTTGCGTCAAAACGAGAAACTCTCCGCTCTCGGCCTGCTTGCCGCCGAGGTGGCACACGAAATCCGCAACCCGCTGACGGTGTTGAAGATGCTCTACCACTCGCTCGATCTGAGATTCCCCGCAGACGATCCGCGGGCGAAGGACGCGCGCATCATCGATGAGAAAATTGAACACCTGAATCGCATCGTCGAGCAGATTCTCGATTTCGCCCGCAAGACCGAGCCCGAGCTGGCTCCGGTGAATCTGAACCAGTTGATCGATGAGCTCGGCTTGCTCGTCCGGCACAAGCTCAAGCATCAAAACGTGCAATTGACCCAGCACCTTCAGCTTAATCTGCCCGCCGTCCCGGGAGCGCGCACCCAACTGGAACAAGCCTTTCTTAACCTGATCCTCAACGCAGTCGAAGCCATGCCGCAGGGCGGAGCGCTGACCATTACCTCGCGCTCGGTGCGCGCGCCGCTCGGAGCCGCCATACCAACACACGTCGCTGTCGAATTCAAGGACACCGGCCACGGCATGAGCGAGGAACAACGCCGACGCGCATTCACTTCCGTCCTCAGCACGACGAAAGCCAAAGGCACCGGGCTGGGCCTCGCCATCGTGGCGCGGGTCGTCGAGACTCATCGCGGAAAGGTGAAAATCAAATCGCGTGCCGGCCACGGAACCACCGTAAGCGTGATCCTGCCCGTTTAGGCCAAGCTACTCTTTGGGCGGGTAAAACAATAACCGGGCGTAGGCGTAGGCCAGTGTTTCGCCAATGACATCTCGCACACCCTGGCTCGAACGCCACCAGTGTGCCGGGTCGAAATCCCGACACGGAACCGCCGTGATTCCCACCGCCACACCTTCTCCCAACGCCTTCTCAAAAAGCAGACGCGAGCGGCGTGCATGTGGCCCCATGCTCATCAGGTTGACTTTCGTTGGCGACATCCCGTGTTCGCGCAGCCATCTCTGCAAACCCTTCGCCATGGCATAAGTCCGGTCCTGCTGAACCTGGAGCGCCGGCACTGCCTGGACGAAATTGGTGCTCATACCCAGCTTGAGCAAAATGGCAGCTCCCCGCGCGGCGTAGGTCTTGTATTCAGACAAAAGGGCGCCTTCGGCCAGCGGCATGCCGGTGACAAAAAGTTTGTCGTAATGATTGCGGTTGAATTCTGCCGCAGCGGCCTCCATCGCATAGTCGGGCGCCCACCCCTCGATGACCAGCACGCCACCGGGAAGGGGATCGTTAATTGTCAGGAACGGTCCCATCGCGCGCACGCCGATGATGGCCAAACCGGCAAAGCTCGCAACCAGCAACAACCAGCCCCACAAAGTGGGGACCAGGCATTGTCGGCGGCGAAGAAGACCCCAAAAGGCCTTGTGCTGTTCCATAATAGTGCTGTTTTGAAGGAAGGCATATACCTCAACTTCAGCGCTATCGCAATCCGCTTGATATCTCGGCCAATTCGCGGTTGGATGTCATCCGCAGCATGAACAGCTTATTTGTCTTACTTGGCTTGGCGGTCTTCGTCGCCGCTCCCATTCGGGCTGAATCTTGAAGCATGAATATGCCTTACAAAGTCGCGACGTTGCTCTATTGCTTCAACGAACTCGATGAGGCGCTGTTGCTGGAGCGAACCCAGGAACCCAATCGCGGCTTGTGGAGCCCCTGCGGCGGAAAGTTGCTTACGGACGCCGGCGAATCCCCCTACGCCTGCGCCTGCCGCGAGGCGCACGAGGAACTGGGTCTGGTCATTGCACCTTCTGACTTGCACCTCACCGGCCTGGTAAGTGAGCACGGCTATCAACGCCAAACCCATTGGCTGATGTTCCTCTTCGAAGTCAGCCCCCGGCTGACTTCGCTCCCACCAATACACCCCGAAGGCAGATTCCAGTTCTTTGCCCGCGAGGCGTTGTCCGGGTTGAACATACCGCAAACCGACCGCGAGCGAATCTGGCCCTGGTTCTGGCAGCATCGCCGCGGCTTCTTCGCTGCCCATTGCCACTGTCACCCCGACGGGCGGGACGACTGGACCCTGGAAGAAGCGAGGGTCGAAGCAGGCACTTCGACCTCGTCCCTCGTCCACCCCAACCCATGACCGAATCGATCATCGATCTCCAAAGCGACCACTTCTTTATGGGCGAATCACTCCGCCAGGCTGCCCGGGCTTATGCCGCCGAGGAAGTGCCCGTCGGCGCCGTGGTCGTGCGCGAGGGCCGCATCATTGCCCGCGCCTTCAACCAGGTCGAACTCCTCAAAGATGCCACCGCGCACGCCGAGATGCTGGCGATAACCCAGGCCGAAGAGGCGCTCGGCGACTGGCGATTGGCCGATTGCACGCTGTATGTCACCAAAGAGCCGTGCCCCATGTGCGCCGGGGCCATTATCCACGTCCGCCTGGCCCGCGTGGTCTATGGTGTAAGCGATCCAAAGATGGGCGCCGCGGGAAGCGCTTTGAATCTGCTGCAATTCCCAACCTCCAATCATCGCTGCGCAATCACTGGCGGCGTGCGCGAACCGGAATGCCTCGCCCTTCTCCAAACCTTCTTCGCCGAGCAACGAAAGAAATCCAAGCCCGAAATCAACTGAGGTCTCCAGCCTCCGGCCCGCCACCTCGCTGCAAATGCGACTACTTGTGTGGCAGCAGTTGAAAGGCGGCTTTGACGCGGATTCGTATGGGAATGGTCCCGGGGGCGAGGCCCTCCGGCGACCCTCGCCCTTCCCCGCCCTCCGCCGCGATGTTGGTGTTCCTCAAATTGTTCTCGAAGGTCATCTGCCATCCCTCGCTCGGGGAGAGAACCTCTTCCAACAACAAAGGCGCGCCAATTTCTGCTCCGAGCGTCTTGGCTGATGCCGCTGCTTTCTCCTTTGCGGCCAGAATCGCCTTGTCCCGCGTTTGGTTTTGGAAGTCGATTCTCCCGGTGTGGTCATAGGTGACGCTTTGAACGCTCACCACCGGCATGCCGGCCAGTCCCAGCCACAAATGCACGTAGAGTTCAAGGTCGGTCGTCTTGAACGAGATTTCTGTGGAGGCGACGTACCCTTCCCGAACCCGAGAGTTGGCGCGGTACTCCCAATTCTCGCTGAACCGCATCCTTGAGGTCTGGAGGGCCTTGGGGTCCACCTTGGATTGGTTTAAGAACTCCAACACCTTCTGCACGCTCTTGGTATGTTCTCTGGCGACGGTCTCCAAGACATCGCCCTTGTTCTCGACCTGTAGTGACCAGACCATTTGGTTGGGAACGACTTCAGTGGTGGCGGTGCCAAAGACCGTTATCCGGGGTACTGAAGCCTCATCGGCATAAACCGACAGGGCGAGCAACGCGCTGATGATGATGGCTGATGGAACGGCATTTTTCATAGAGTTGACTCCAGTTTATGATTCCTGTTTGGGATTCTGCACTTCCTGTCGCGCTTGTGCAACCCCGACATGCTGTGGGGGCAGGCGGAAAAGTGGCCTGCGCCCTTGCGCCAGACGCATTCGCCGCCTAACCTGTCCGTGCTCCGATGATCACGGCCGAGTCCAAATACATCGAAAATAAACGTTACCTCGCGCGCTGCGCCCACGAACAAACCCTGGCGCTGCACGAGTCCGCGGGCCGGTTCGCAACCGAATTCGGCAGCGAAGAGGACTGGTTGGGCTGCGTCAAGAACCAGTTCCCCAAGTTCATCCCCTTCCTGACCCAGAACTGCGGATTGGAATTCTGTGGCCGGATTCTCGAGATCGGCGCCGGTGGCGCCTGGCTGAGCGCCGAAATGTCCAAACTGCCACGCGTGGTCGAAGTCTTCGCCACAGACGCCTCCCCCAAACGATTGCTGGAGCTGGCGCCAAAGGTTTTTAAATTGGTCAACGCCAACACCGCCAAAATCACCCGAATGCCGGGTGACTTTCATCAACTCGACTTTCCGGCCAACCATTTCGACTTCGTCGTCTCCTCCGCCGTTTTGCATCACGCCACCAACATCGTGCAGGTCTTGCGCGAAGCTAAAAGGGTCCTCAAACCCGGCGGACGGCTCGTGGCCATCCGGGAACCGGTCTGGCCGCTGGTCAAAATCAAGTCCCGCTCAAAAATGCTCGCCAAACTCCTCGCTACAGGCGTCAACGAGCGCTTTTATACGCTGGCCGATTACAGAGAATTCTTCAAACAAGCCGCGCTGCCGCTCGATGTCAAGCGCGTCAACCTTTCGAGCGGTTTCAAATACTACGTCAATGCCATGGTCAACGGCTTGACGCACGCGCGCTACGCGTTTGTTGGCGCCAAACGTAGTAAGAGCTGAACTAGCGACTAGTCCATGCTCTTCAGTTCCTGGCAGTTCATCTTCCTCTTCCTGCCTGTCGCGCTCGCCGTTTTCTTCCTCATCCCCGCCCAACCCGCCTGGCCGCGCAAGATATGGCTGCTCGCCGCATCCTTGTTCTTCTATGGTTATTGGAAGATCGAGTACATCCCACTGCTGCTCTTTTCCATTTGCCTCAATTACACGGTCGCGGAGTTCATCACCCGCCATCGCCACCACCCCGCCGCCCGCCCGGCGATTATCCTCGGAGTCTCCCTCAACTTGTTGCTGCTGGGCTATTACAAATATACCAACTTCATCGTCCAGTTCCTGGGTCGCGCATCCCAGCACGACTTCGGGCGCTTCGACATCATCCTCCCCCTGGCCATCTCCTTCTTCACCTTCACGCAAATCGGTTACATCGTGGATGTTTATCGCAACCAATCGCTGCACTATCGTTTCCTGGATTACTCACTGTTCGTCGTCTTCTTCCCCCATCTCATTGCCGGCCCAATCGTCCGGCACTGGGAAATCATCCCGCAATTCGCCGAACGCACCCTCAAGGTGAACCTGGCCGACACCAGCGTCGGGTTTGCCCTTTTCCTTATCGGCCTGTATAAAAAGATGCTCCTGGCGGATCCCTTGAGCAGCTACGTCGCGACTGTTTATGGCGCGGCCAGCCAGGGTGTGATCCTCACCTGGTTTGATGCCTGGCTGGGCACACTCGCCTTTGCCATGCAAATCTACTTCGATTTCTCGGGATATTCCGATATGGCCATCGGACTGGCCCGCTTGTTCGGCATCAAGTTCCCCATCAACTTCGCCTCCCCGTACCAGGCGGGCTCCATCAACGAGTTCTGGACCCGCTGGCATATCACCCTCACCCGGTTCCTGCGGGAATACCTCTATTTCCCGCTCGGCGGCAACCGATGCGCCCCCTGGCGTCACGCCTTGAACATCATGGCCACCATGTTGCTCAGCGGATTGTGGCACGGCGCAGGCTGGACTTATGTGATCTGGGGCGGTTTACACGGTTTCTACCTGGTTGTGGCGCATCGTTGGCAGACCTTCACCAAGGCGCGGGGCTGGCACCTCGACTATTGGTGGTATCGCTTCCTCGCGGTGAGCTTAACCTTTCTGATGGTGCTGTTCGCCTGGGTGTTCTTCCGCGCCCCAACGCTGCCCGTCGCCGGCAGTATGATCGGCAGTATGCTCGGCCAACACGGCTTGACCATGAGCGATGCCGCCACCAACCCGCATAAGATTCCCGGTATCTGGTGGTCGAAACTGGGAGTCCAATTCGTGCCCCGAACCTTTGATGCCGAATATACTCCCTTGATCAAGTTGCTCGTCGTAACGCTCGTCATCGTGTTCTTCCTGCCCAATGCCCAGCAACTGCTCGCCGCTTATGCGCCGGCGCTCGAGAAAGCCCAACGCCCGGGGTTCTTCCAGCTCAAGCTGGGCTGGGCCAGCGGATTGCTCCTCGGCGGCGCCTTTTTCTGGATCGTCCGCAGCTTCTACGTCGCCGCTCCCAGCCCCTTCCTTTACTTCAACTTCTAGCGCTTCACGACCTCCGCGCCCGCAGCCGGGACCAAATCGCTTTCAAATTCCTCGAAGGATAGCGCGCCGTAAATCGCATCAAGGCAAACGCCGAGTCGGCTACCGTGTTGACGCCGAAATCAGTCGTGCATGCCGTTTTGTAACCCGCCCCGGCGACCAGTTCTCGCACCGCCTCGTTCCAATCGCCGTAAGGATAGCAAAAATGGTGAATCGGCCGGCCAAATAAATCCTCGAGCTTCTTGCGGCTTGCCGCAATCTCCTCCCGGGCTGCCGCCACGGACAGCCGAGTCAGCCACGGATGGGTCAGCGTGTGGGAGCCGATCTCATGCCCCGCCCCAAGCCAGTCCCGCACCTGCGCCGCATCCATCATCGGCTCGGGGGCCTCGCCCAGGGGCACATCCCACTCGTTGCATCTGCCCAGCAGATCAGCCACAAGAAACTGGATGGCTTTGAACCCCGTGCTCGCCAGCGGCTCCAACCCGTAGCGCAGCACATTGACGTAACCATCGTCGAACGTAATGACAATCCGCTTTTCCTGCAACGGCCCCGCGCACACATCGAGTGCCCCGGCGGCGAACCCCGCCTCGCCCAATTCCTCAAGCTGGCGGGCGAACAGCCTGCCGCTGACATAAAGTCCCTTGAGCCGCGCCCCCCGCGGTCGCGGCCCCAGCTTGTGGTAGGTCAGGACCGGATTGCCCTGACTGAAAAGCCGCCGGAATGGTCCCAGCGCGGAATAATAGGCCGGAGAGTTGGTCAATCTTTGGTCTTGGCTCACTGGTGATTCCTTTCACCTCTTACCTCTCGCAGGCCCCGGCCAGCGCCTCGATCAAGTCCTGCCGATCTGCACCAGCCCAAACAATACCCCGCTTGCCCTCCCCACGGCTCATGACGTGGCAAATGGCACCCGGGCACTCCACTCTCTGTTTGCGTGGCACAACCCATAACTAGCAGGTTGCTCCGCCCAGGGTCAACAAAAGGCATGCTGGACTTACCAATTCTCATCTTGACGGGGGCAAGCGTCCCGCAATTAAACCTGCGGCACGCTCGCGTTGCCGTGGTGATGGGTGGGCGGGGAGATGAGCGGAAAGCGCCCGATGGTGGTCCGGAAAGCTCCCAAATTGCCTTTTGCCTTCGCGCGGCTTTTCCTCCATGCTGGCGGCATGGCGTTAACGACGGCAGCAGCCGTGGTGGTGGTATTGATTTTCGCGGGCGCCAGCTTTTTTTTCGCGCTCGCGGAGACGGCGCTCTTTTCCCTCAGCAAATGGCAGGCCCGCCAGTTGGCGGAACAGGAGCCGCGCGCCGGCGCGCTCGTGGCGCGGTTGCTGGCCGAGCCGCAGGATTTGCTGGCGACCATGGTGCTGGGCAATACGTTTGCCAGCGCGGGAATGCTGGCAGTGGCGCTGTGGATGGCCATCCACGACCACTGGCCACTCAGTCTTACCATTGTAGGCCTGCTGCTGTTGATCCTGATTGGCTGCGAGGTCTGGCCCAAGACGCTGGCGGTGCGCCGGCCGGAGCAATGGGCGCTGCGTCTGGCGCGGCCGCTATCGTTCGTCGTGGGCTTTAGCCTGCCGCTGTGCCGGGTGGCGCAAAAGGTTAATGCGGCGATTCTCAAAGCCCTCGTGCCGCGGACGTTTCAATCACAAAGCACGCTGACGGATGCGGATTACCAGGAGTTGCTCGAAATGGCGTACCAGCAAGGCACCCTGGCGCAGTCCGAGAAGGAAATCATTTTGCAGATCATCAGCCTCGATCGGCGGACGGCCAAAGAGGTAATGAAGCCGCGCTCTCAAATGGCTGCCATTTCTGACGATCTGTCTATCGAGGAGATGATTGCCGCGGCGCGCAAATACGGATACCGCCGGCTGCCCATCTACGACGAGACGCCGGATACGATTGTTGGCATTCTCAACACGCGGGCGCTGCTGCTCGATCCGCAAATCGATCTGGCCGATGCGATCGAGTTTCCATCCTTTGTGCCCGAAGCGATGAACCTGCTGCAATTGCTCAAGAGCCTGCAGCGGCAGCAGCGCGGCCTGGCGATGGTGCTCGATGAATTCGGCGGCACTGCGGGGATTGTCACGATGGAGGATATCCTGGGGGAACTGATCGGGAAGATACGCAGCGAAGTGGCGGCGGAAGGGTTCGTGATGGAGAAGCTTGGCCCGAGCCGCTGGCGCGTCGCCGGCACGCTGCGGCTGGATGATTTTCGGCGCGAGTATCCGGCTCTGGGCGATGTGCCCGAGGTCGAGACTATGGGCGGCCTGCTAACCAGCCTGTTGGACATGGTGCCTGGCTCGGGTGAATCGGCGACCTTCCGGGGCCTGAAGCTCACGGCGCACGTGGCGGATGAGCGCCGCGTGCGCGAGGTGCTGGTGGAGGTGGCGAGGTGATCCCATTGATCTGGACAGTTTTCTTCGTGTGCCTGGCGTTGTCGTTCGTCTTGTCTGGCATGGAAGCGGGGGTGTTTGCGCTGAGCCGGTTGCGGATTCGGCAGCAAATGCGCGCCGGCCGGCCCTCGGCCAGGGTGTTGCACGAGTATCTCGAACACCCGGAGAACTTCCTGTGGACCATCCTGGTCGGCAACACGGTCGCCAATTTTCTCATTCTGGGCTGGCTGGTCGCGAAACTACACGAGACGCTGGGCGAGCACCGCGTTTGGTTCGTCGTGGTGTTTTCCGTCGTGGTCTTCTTGTTTTACGCCTTCTTTGATTTGTTGCCGAAGATGCTGTTCCGCCTGCATCCGAACCGGCTATGCCTCCTGCTGGCGCGGCCGTTTCGTTTCATCCATTTGTCCTTGCGGCCATTGGTGGCGGTGGTGGAAACGTTTTCGGACCTGCTGTTGCGGTGGCGGGGCGGAAAAGTGTTTACCGGCCACTTATTTGGCAATCGCGAGGAGTTGCGGCTGGTCATGCAGGAATCGGCCCAGGCGTTCACCTCGGAAGAAAGGACGATGATCAACCGTGTGCTGGACTTGCAAACCCTGACCGTGCGGCAGGTCATGAAGCCGCTCGAACAGGCCGTGGCGATAACGGCGCAGACCCTGGTCGGCGCCGTCCTGACGGTGTGTCGCGAACGGAAGCTCACCCGGCTGCCCGTGTGGGAAGACCGGGACGGACGGAAGCGGATTATTGGCTTAATCGCCCTGAACACCTTACTGTATCAGCCGGAGATCGAGCCCAGCAAACCCGTGGGCGAGTATGTGAAGCCGGCCCTTTACCTGGATGAGGATATGCGGCTGGAAGTGGCGCTGCGGCGGATGCAGCGCAGCGGCCAGCGGTTGGCGATTGTGCTGGGCCGTGAGCGGCGCGAGATCGGCATTCTCAGTTTGCAGGATGTGCTTAAAGTCATCTTTGGGGAAGTGAGCCTGTAGCATGGACTGGGACGCCCTCATTTCGGTTGCGCTTCACGTCCTGGGGGTGGCGGCGCTCGTCCTGCTCAATGGTTTTTTTGTCGCGGCCGAGTTTTCGCTCGTGAAGGTGCGCGACACCCAATTGAGTCCGCTGGTGCATCAGGGCCATCGGCGCGCGCAGGTTGCCGACTTTATTTTGCAGCGACTCGATTCGTTCTTGAGCGCGGCGCAACTGGGGATAACGCTGACAAGCCTTGGCCTGGGATGGATCGGCAAACCGGTTTTCGTTGTCCTGTTGCGACCGGTATTCGGTTTATTGAATCTGGAATCGCCGGAGATCCGGGAATTTCTGGCGGTCATCATCGGCTTTTCGGCGATCACGTTTTTGCACATCAGTGCGGGGGAGCAGGCGCCCAAATGGCTCGCCATTCAAAAGCCGCTGGCGACGGCGCTGTGGATTTCCCTTCCCATGCTCTGGTTCTACCGCGCCTCGTATCCTTTTGTGGTGGTGCTCAATTGGTCGTCAAAGTGGCTGCTGCGACAGGTGGGGCTGCGACCGACCTCCGAATCGGAGCAGGGCCATTCGGAGGAGGAATTGCGCCTGGTGTTCGCCGCGGCGCGAGAGCGCACGGGCGGGACGCCGCTGGGCCGGGAGATTCTGCTCAACGCGCTGGACTTGCGGCGGCGCGTCGCCCGCGAGGTCATGCGGCCGCGGCAGGAAATCGTCGCCTTTGACACCGAAGCCAGCATTGCCGAATGCCTCGATGTGGCCGAGAAAACCCGCTACTCGCGCTTCCCGCTGTGCGAAGGCGGCGACCTGGGCAAGTTGTTGGGCGTCGTTCACATCAAGGATTTGTATGCCATGCGGATCAAAGCGCGGAAAGGCGCGGATTTGATGCCGGCGGTCCGCAAGTTGCTCTATGTTCCCGAGACCGCCCGGCTCGAGAAACTGTTGAAGTTCTTCCTCGATCGGAAGCTCCACATGGCCATAGTCGTTGATGAATATGGCGGCGCGCTCGGGATGGTGACGCTGGAGAACATTCTGGAGGAATTGGTGGGGCAGATTCAGGATGAGTTCGACCAGGAAAAGCCGCTGGTGGCCCGGACGGGCGAAAACACATGGGAGGCGGCGGGCACCCTCCCGTTGCACGAGTTGGAGGGACTGGTGGGTGAACCGCTCCAGGAGGAGGGTATCACCACCCTCAGCGGCTGGGTGACTCATCGGCTGGGCGGCTTCCCCAAACCCGGGGATGTGCTTGCGGTGGGCGCTTGTGAATTGCGCGTCGAGGCAATGGACGGCATGCGCGTCGCCCGACTGAAGCTGACAAAGCGACCGGACCCGGCGTAAAGGAAAAACGCTCGCTCCGCTCAATCGGCGTGTGCTAACTTGCTTGCCTCGGCCAGCGCCTGAAGCAGATCAATCTTGTCCACACCCGCTGTCCGAGGCGCGCAATTTTTGTTGTGCCTTGAGTTCAGGGCCGGGGGCGTTGTTCACAAGCCATGCCGGAAGCAACGGGCGGCCCAGGCGAATACGGCGAGGATCCCGAACGTGGCGGCAAGGATTAGGATACGGATGCTCCACGAAGCGGTTTTGACGGCTTTGGCATGGAGCGTGATTCTCAAGTCAGCCCAAGTATCTACCACGACCGAGCGTTTGAAGGTCAGGACGCGGCCTTGCTCGGGAATGCTTGCGCGCAATGCCGAGGGACTGCTGACCGCAGCGTCCTGCTGCTGAATGAGGCGCTCGGCCAAACGCATGTAGGCGGCGTTATCGTCGGCGGTGTTGCGGTCGATGATGTCCTTGGCATCCTGCTGTGTGTACGCGACATCTTTGCGGCCGCGCAGGTCGCGGAGTTTGCCGC
Source organism: Verrucomicrobiota bacterium (assembly GCA_037130375.1). Taxonomy (GTDB): domain Bacteria; phylum Verrucomicrobiota; class Verrucomicrobiia; order Limisphaerales; family UBA8199; genus JAPLUA01. The sequence goes on from JBAXTC010000001.1 coordinate 46,230, forward strand.
CGAGGGCGGCGGGATCGTTGGCGGCGGTGGCCTGGCGCACATTCAAGCCGACCAGCGCTTGCTGGAGCTTGATGTTGTGCAATTGCACCCGGGCGTCTTCGTTGAAAGCGGCGTCCTGGGTCGAAAGGCCGAAAGCGGCCTGATAAGCGCGGCGCGCCTGCTGCGGATCACCTTGTTCGAGTGCGGAGTTGCCCGTGGCCATGAGCCCTTCGGCTTCCTTGAAACGCTCCCGCTGGTGGTTCGCTTCATTCTGCAGATAGGTCTGGAGATCAACCGTCGTGGCGCGGGGGACGATTTCCTGCTGCTGCAACTGGAGCGAGCCGCCCCAGTCTTTGAGTTGCCATTTGTCGCTGAGCGAGACGCGCCAGGTGAGGTTCTCGAGCGGAAGGTCAAACTTGGGAGCCAGCAACTCCAGGTTGAGCGAGCGCGCATCGGTCGGGCCGATGCGGTCGCTGTAGAACAATTCGACGGGGATGACTTTGCCGCCGCGCGACTGCTGTTCGAGCGGAATGAGGATGCGGTCCTGCTCACGCCAGGGCCAGACGCCGTTTTGGTTGACAAAGGCGAACCAGAAATGGGCGTCTTTGGGCAACGTGAGGCTGAGCAGACGTTTGTCGCCCGGCAGCATCTCCAGACGCACGAGGGTGAGCATGACGCCATTGTCAGAAATCACCGAGGTGAACGTAATGTTGTTCACCCGAGCAGGAAGCAGTTTGGCGGCTTCGTAACGCTCAAGGTGCAAGGGAAGCCCGAAGGACGGCTCGACCAGGCGATAGGCGAAGTTGGCGGCGCTGGCTGCCAGGCCCTGCTGCAGAGCCCGGGGAATGCTCTGCCATTCAGTCGGCTGGAGGGCCGCGGGCAGGGCATCGACTCGGACCTGTAATCGGCCCCCGGATTGGACGGTGACGAACCCTCGCTGGAGGTTCACATCGGCAGCTTGCAGGCCCCGCAAGATGGCTTCCGGCGCATGGTCCGGCATGAGGGTCTGGTAGGTCGCCTGCAAGAGATAGGAGCCGATGACGCGGCGATGCAATTTCACCTCCCATTCCTGCAGGCCGTTAGTGACGACACCCGGCAACGGCAGGAAGTCGGCGAGTTGGTCGCCCTGGAAGCGCACGCTCTCGGCATTGGTGGGGATGAAGATGTGAAAAGCTTTGAGGCCTGTATTGTCGATCTGGTATTGCAGATTGGCAGCGACCTTGACCAGGGCTTCGTTGACGATAGCGTGCTGCAGGCTGGTGACCTGAATCCACGGGTCCACTTGCTCTATGCTCAGCGCCAGATTCCAAGGCGTTTGCAGAATGCGGAACGCCAATACGCCCTTTTGCCGGATACCCGATTTCTGGGGATCGAGCTGGGTGACTCCGTCGCGGGCGCCGACCTGGAGGCGCATGCCTTGTTCCGGCACGAGGAGGAGGGTGCCGCGCTGTTTGCCAGCCTCGCGCAGCACCAGTTGCGGGACGGCCCAGGCGTTCGTGGCTTTGACGCCCGGCCCAGTCAGGCTGATGGCGAATTGCTGCCGGCCCTCGGTCTTGCCGGCCAGATGCAACGTGATCACGCGGCCCGCATCGGTCTTTGACTCGGTCCAATGGCTCAACGCCGAGCCGCTGATGGATTCGACATCAAACCCGGCAGGCATGACAAAGCTCAAGCGGAAGATGCCGGCACGGGTGATTTCGACCGTGGCGGTGTCGGCCAGGACCGTTCGGTCTTCGCCGAGAGAGACAGTGTCTTGCGTCTCGACGCGAACATCCGGTTCCACGGGGGATGCCTTCAGGGTGAAGAGTAGGGCAGGCGTCCCGCCTACCCCCGTTTGTGTGTTGCTCGCGCTGGGTTGGAGGGGCAGGCGAGACGCCTGCCCTACTTTGTCGGCATAACGGAAGGCGCGGCGGACGGTGAGACCGGGAACCTGGGTCTGCAGAACGGCGGTCACGTTGGTGGGGAAATCCTCGAGGTTGATCGGCGAGAAGGCCAGGGCGGTGACGGCGTCGAGCTGCACTTCATTGCCGGTGGCGATGCCCAGCAGACCGATTTGTCCGGCGGCGTTCTCGACGCACAACAGGCCAATCGATTGCTCGAAAGGTAAAGGTCCGGTGGTAACTTGCGAGCGAACCAGCAGCCCAAAGGGGCGGGACTGCGGCGGGTTGAGCGTGACGCGCAGTTTACGCGTATCCGGGTCGAACCTCCACAGCGACACCAGGGAACCGGACGGGGTTCGTGACGATTTGGCCTCCGCCGAGGCCTGGGTTTTCGCCGCGTCGAACACGTCGGTGATTGTTGCGCCGGCCGGCACGTCCAGAACCAGCTCGCTCAATTCGCCTTGGGCCGGTCGGATAGAGACATAATGGGCGGCCTCGATTATGCCCGCGGTGGGAACGTAGAGTTGGGCAACGTCGGCATAGAACACCGGCTTCTCGCGTTTGACGTCTCGAGTGCGGGGTTGCCAGGCGATCCAGCCGTCGCTGACCGGAGACAGCACTAGCTTGGCAACGGTGTTGCTCCCAGCGGTTTCGCGCTGGACCGAAACCGCTTGCGGCGAGCGCACATCCACGTCGAGGTTGACCACGGTGAGATTGAGTCGGTTGACCAAACCGGCTGGCACCGGCAGGACGATGCCGTTTTCCGCATCCTTCCTGGCTACCGGTAATTCGTATTGCAATTGCAGGTCGAACACGCCGCCCTTTTGGGCCAGGAGTTGTTGCGCTGGCCGGGAACCGGCCGGAGCCTGCACGAGCTTGAGCACATTGGTGGGGTAGTCGATTCGCGTCAGCACGGTCGGTTCGAACAATATCGGCAGCATCTCACCCTTTTCAGCCTTCCAGCGAATCCTGGCCGTCGCCAGGGCAAACTTGTCTTCGATGCGAATGTCCTGGGTCACAGACTCGGCGAGAGGCGGGTCTTTGGGAAGTAGCGCAGGTTTCGCATCTGCGCTGCGGGCAGAGAGCGGGGTGCCCAGGCTGAGCCAAGCCAGGCCAGCGAGCAAGACGACAGCGACTGCGGGGGCCGCGCCATTCTTGGTTTTCAGCGACCGCGCGTGGATGGGTTGCGGCGGTTGCTGCCAGAGTTTGCGCAGTGCCGGAAGCGCGACCTGCAGGACGACAAAGGCACCCAGGATCGCAAAGAAGGGCGCCGCTCCGTTCGGCGACCGCAGCGCCGCCCACATGAGCAACAGCCAGCCGAGAATCCAGATCAGGGTTCTGGAGATCGGTTTGTCACTGATCCAGCCATAGATCCACAACGCGAGCGTCAAGAGAGCAGGCCAGGCGCAGCCAAGGAGGCTCAGCATGGACATGTTATCGTCGAGGTTGAATACCTCCACGGTCATGGCGCTGCCGGCCTGCTGCACCGGTGCAAGGAATGTCACATCACGCGACACGGCGGCTATCTGATGCGAGGCTACCTCGCCAAGCTTCAGAAACGCCGCGAGGGCAATGGCAAATGCAACGATGCCCAGCAGGGTTCCCGAAAGGTGGCGGTTGCTGAATTTATAGACACCCGGCTGAGTGGACCAGCGCCACAGCACTATCGCCAGCGCTAAGAAAGCCAGCGCGGCAAGAAGCGAGTTCAGGGCGCGACCGGCTTCCTCGCCGGTGAACATCCGTGACAACCCGGCAAAGCCAGTCAGGTCCGCCACGCCCCCCATCGGCGTCAGCGAGCCGCGGCGATATACCAGGCGCTGGCCGGCATCGGGTTCCAGTCTCCATTCTGCCAGCATCACCGGCGCGTTGACGACCGGCGCAGCCACACTGACGAGTTTGGCGTCGTTCGTCCCGGCGAGTTTCAAGTCGAGGGTCAGCACGGCGCTGGGGTCGGTGCGTTTGGGCAAAGGAATAAGCGTTGCCTGGGCATCGGTCACCGGCACAACCGAGGCGCCGTTGACAGTCGCAGACCATAATTGGGTCCCCGGTGGGAGCGTCAGGCGGAAGTGCGGGTTGCCACGGTTCTTGACAAAGTAGCGCACGTCCGTGAGCGCCTGGCCTTCCTTCGATATGTGCGTGGTCAGCGAGGCGCGGTCCACCACCTGGCTGAGGGAATCGCCTTGTGCGAGCGGACTGAGCGCGAGCTTCAGGTTGAAGGGACGCGAGGTGTAGCGGTAGGCCGCCAGGATGGGGGCGTCAAAGAACAGCCGGTATTCCGGCGGCACCTCACCGGTCTCCAGCGGCAGCAGTCCGGGAGACACGTCGGCCGGCTTCACTTGAAACTGATACGCGCTGATGATGAGCGTGTGGCCTTGCTCGGATTGGGCGTCCAGCGGGCGCGCGCCGGTGAAGGTGAGCGTCTCGCCCTGGGCCTTGAACGGCCGCTCATAGGTCGCCAGCAGCGTATAGGCGCCGGACACCGGCGTGTGCAATTGCACCACATAACCGCCTTCCGTTTTTTGCCAGTTGCGGATGTCTTTGCCGGCGAACTCGACGTTGAAGTATTCATCCGATAGCTCGATCTTGAAGGCGGATACCGGCGCGCCCGAAACGACGTAGTTGATCACGCTGCTGCCATAGGCGATGCCTTCGCCGATGGAGAACAGATTGAGGGCATCGGCCTGGACGGTCTGCGGCAGCCGCTCGACCCGAACGGTCCCTTGCCAGGCTGGGTCACTCAGCCGAAAAGCGGCCTGAATGCCCGCGACTTTGCGCGGGAAAAAGGCGGTGGCGATTTCCGTCAGGGCCTGGGTCCGCTCCGGTGTCAGGCGGAAGCCTGCGTCGGCCGCCACAGCCAGGTTGCCGCGCACCGATTTGGCTTTGGCGACTTCGATGCGCGGCAAGGTCCAGCTTGCCTCGCCCAGCGGTTTGTTGCGTTCGAGGCGGAGTTGCACGACCTGTCTGCCGGAGACCGGCTGGCCGTACACCAGGCGCAGTTCGGCATCGGACTGGTCATCCGGCTCGCGGAGGAAATAATCACTCAGACCCGAGGCGTTAAGGCGGGCGATGGCGTAGCCTTTGGGCACGCGCAGGACCAGCTCGCGCAAAGGCGCCTCGCGGATGTCCAGCTCGATCTCCGAGTCAATCGCCAGCTCGTTCTCCCCGAGGTGATACGCCAGCACTTCCGAGACTGTCAGTTCGGGCAGGATTTGGTCGGCCTGGATGCGCAACCCGAAGTCAGCCCCTGAAAACCGGTAGGCAAAGCGCTGACTACCGGTAACGCGCAAGGCGGACCGGGTGAGATCGCTCTCGGGGAACTGCTCGGGCGAGATTTGCGACAGGCCGCTGGCCTGGGCGACTTCGAGCCGCACAGCCCCTTCGTTCACGATACGGAAATAGCCGGCGAAACGCGTTGCCCCTTCAGGCCGCAACTGGATGGAATCGGCGGTTTGTGGAAATGCACCGAGGGGAGTCTGCATTTGCACCTGGATGGAGAATTGATCCTTCTGGGGCTGGTTGAACTGGACGACCAGGCGGCGGTCGGCGGAGTTCGAAGTCGGCTCGACTTTCCAGGAGAGGACCTGGTCGCCCTGGACGCGTGTGACCTCGCCCGCGCCGTGCAATTGCAGTGTCACCTGGGTCAGCTCCCCTTGCATGATTTTGAAATCGAGGAGTGCGACCTGCCGCATAAGGCCGGGGCTGAGGCTGATCTGGGAGAGCATCTCGGTGGCGTAGAATAGTTTGCCCTCGGCTTCAGGCCGGGCCTCTTTCCAGGAGAGTTTCACCGCGCCATCGGAGGGCAGGTAGCTGAGATAGTCGCTGCCTTTGCGCTCAGGCCTCGAAGCGCCGGGGAATTCGAATTGCGTATCGGCAGCGAGGCCCTGCAGGAGGATGGCCTGTAGCGCGCTGGGGGCCACGTGGAAATCGACGGCCTTCCAAAGATCGTTTTGCCGGACGGCGGCATCGAACTTGAGTTTAATGGGGAACTTGCCGCTGTGGTCGAACACGGCGACGAAGTGGCTCTGTTGGATGTGGAGACGCCAATGCGGGTGGGTGGTGATTTCGGTAAGGGCGACGGGTCCGGAAAGCAAATCAAGCGAGCCGCCTTTGGCATTCTCGACCCGCGCGATGGCGGTGAAGGTGAAGGATGCCTGGTCGCCGTGGAATTCGCCGACGAGTTTGCTGTCGGTCAGCGTGACGGCTGGCATGGGGGGATTTGTCGCGGCTTGGCCACCGGCGATGAGGATCGGGAAACAGAGGAGCGAGACGAGTAGTTTCATATTACGACAACCAGTATGAGGGTATGGAAAACGGGGTTCAGGCTGGATAGATCCGGCGAACTGCCAACTCGCTGACCGCGCGATGTCGGCGGAAAGCTTCGACTTTGTTCATTTCACCGGTTGCAGTTTTCGAGTCAGTGGCGTGCATCAGAGTCTCCTTATTCGGGTTCACTTCCCGGCAATGCTCTTGGCCTGCCGGATCATCCATTCCAGCTTCCTGGGCCGGGCGTCCGCGCCACTGACTTCCGGCACGCCGCCAAGGCAGGCAAGCAAACGGTCGGGCGTAACCTCGGCGGCATAAGGGCTCGAGACCAGCCACTCGGAGAACGCGCTGGCCACCGCGGCCAGGCGCATCGCCGGGCTGGCTTGTTCCAGCGCCACCGCGTTGCCCGTGTAAGGCACCGGCCACTCATGCTCGTGGTAATCAGTGGTCCCGGGGACCTTGTAACGAACGCGCACCGTCGCGAGCGGCCCATCGCCGCGCGGGTTCACTTCGATTGCGTAAAGGGCGTTGCCGGATTCGGCGGCGGCGATTTCGGCCGCATCCACGGTGTTGTCGCGGAACTGCTCTTTGGTGAGCTGGTGCTTTGCGTAACCGATCTGGCGGTACGCGGTCACCCGGGCCGGGTTAAACTCAATCTGCACTTTGACATCCGAAGCCGCCACGTGGAGCGCCCCGGCGAGCTGGCCGGCGAATTCCGTCGCTGCTTCCTCGGGCGAATTGACGAAGCCATACCGGCCGTCGCCGTTGCGCGAGAGGACTTCCAGCAGATCGTCGTTGTAGCCCTCCCAGCCGATGCCGAAGCAATCGAGCGCAACGCCTTGCTGACGATGGTCCTCAACCTTCTGCTTGAGCGCGGCGGGATCGACATGGCCGAGATTCGCGGCGCCATCGGTCAGGAGCACGACGCGGTTGACGCCGTTGGCCAGGTAATGGCGCAGGGCGGTCTGGTAGGCGAGGTTCAGTGCGTCTTCCAGATTCGTGCCGCCTTGCGGGGTCAATCCGCTGCCATCTTCGGCCACTTGCGCGGCCTGATTGCCGGGCACGCCGTCCACCCACAAGCGCGGCGTGCGGGCAAAGGTGACGACGCTGAGCTTGTCCTGCGGTTGAAGCTGGCCGGCCAGCACGCGCAGCGCCTCGTGAATGATGCGCACCCGGTCGGCGCGCTCCATCGATCCGGAGTTGTCGAGCAGCAATACGAGATTCAGCGGACGGCCCATTTGCCGACCCATCGCGGCGGTCTTGATTGAGAAACGCAACAGGTCGCGGTTCTGCGCGAACGGATAGCCCGCCCGCTCCCAGGCAAAAGCGACCGGCACGCCCGCCGGCGGCTCCGGGTCGCGGTAATCGAATGCGTTGATGAACTCTTCGCTCCGCACCGTGGCCGGCTCCGGCATGAGGCCCTTTTCCAGGCTCGCCCCCGCCAGCTTGAACGACACGTCACTGACATTGAGTGAAAAGGTGGAAAAGGTGTTCTCGGCAGTCGGAACTTCGGGCTGGGGGACCGGGGCGGTGGCGGCAGGTTTTCGCGGGGCCACATCCTGCTCCGGGGCTTTGCCGGCTGCTGCCGCATCCGGGATCTTCAATTCTCTGCGCAAGCGGTCCACATTTGCCTGTGCCACTTTGAGTTTTCCTTCCTGCTCCTGAAACCGCTCTTCCATGGCTTTGATGCCACCCTGGGCCAACTCCTTGCGTTGCTGCATACGATTTTGCTTGTAGGCTTCCGCGACGGCGTTGGCGATCTTCGCTGCCTCTTCCGGTTGGTCGCTTTTGACCCCAACGTTGATGAGGCTGGTGTTCTTCACGGGCTGCAAGTCGAGCTTCTGCTTAAGCAGCGCCATTGTCTCCGTCGTCGTCAACGTCCCGCCGCCCTGTTTCTTCCCCCACGCCTCGTTCAGGTTCAAATCTTTGATCACCTTGCCGAGGACTGCCTCAGACTGAATGGTCTCGAACTCCGTTTGTACGAAGTAGGGGTCGTAGCCCAGCACTTGCCGCCCGTCCGCCAATCCAGAGACGTCTGATTGGTCGCGCTCCACTTTGACGCTGGCACTGCTATGGAATTCGCCGGTTCCCTTCCCGCGGATCCGGTCCCACAGGCTTGGGCTTTGTGGGCGCTGAGGCACGCCGGCCTTATCCACTATCTCAACCATGCCGGTCCTGGGCAGTTCCACGTCGATCTTCTCCGAGGTGATCTTCGTGTCGAGGATTTGTCGGAACCGTTGCAACTCTTCCAACTGCCGCTTCGCTTCAAAGTAGGGTTCAGTCTTCTGCAAGGCACCCGCGACTATCGCTTTGTCGTCCTGCCGAAACAACTGGCCTATCGCAGGCACGTCGCCAAATACGGGTAATTTCTCTGCGTCAGAGCTGGCCAATCCGGGCTGCGCGCTGGCGTTAGAATGCCTTTGGTAGTTCAGGTATTCACCGCCTGTGGTCAGGCTTTCTTCTGCCAGCCTGCCTGCAATCAGGAGCGGGGGCGTCACCGGGGTTCCTGCTTGTCGATTACGCTCTACAGTTCCAGCGTTGTCGATAGCCGTAGCCTTGTTTCGCGTTCCGCCCCCGCCGAACGCGGCGGCAGCCCGGCCAAGTGATTCTTCATAAAATCCTTTCGTCGCCGCGGCGACGGATAGTTTCGGCTGAAGGTCAATGGGGACGGAAGTCGCGGTCGCAGCGTCGGCCGGTTCGCTTCCCTGGGGCAAGACGATTCCTGAGTTGGTGGATATGGCCGGAGTAGAAAGGCTGGCGCTCCGCGCCACAGGGGCACGAATCTGCGCAGGGTGACCATCAAAGAGGCTGCGCTTTTTTTCTTGAATGGCTTGATCACTCTTTACCGCGAGTTCAACGGGCGGCACGACAACAGACTCCAATGGTGTCACAGGAGCAGTCTCTGCTGAGGGGGCCCATCTGGAGACAAACCTCTCTCCCCGGTATCCTGCTTTCGATAAAGCGGGCAGCAGCAGTGCGCCCAGGATTACGGCAAATCCCGCCGCAATCCCCAGTTCGACCAGCCTGGGCCACCTGCTCCGGCGCGGTTCAGCAAATTCCCTCGGGGTGACTGTCTTGAAATGCTGGAGGAGCTTCTGCCGGCGCTGATCGCTTAGCTTGAGCGGGACCGGTTGGTTCGCGGTCTGCGCCGCCGGGCTGGCAACGGTTTCACGCACGAGGTTGATGGTCTGCTTCAGCCGCTCGTAGAGTTTGGCCATCTCGGGGTCTTGCGCCAGTTTCTGGTGCAGTGCGGCGGCCTGCTCGTGTGGCATTTCGCCGAGCAACAGGGCCGTCAGGCCGGACTCAGTGGTCTGGCGCGGGTCTATAGGGGAGTCCTGGTTCATAGCATTACTCCATTCTTGGCCAGCTCATCAGCGATCGCTTTCAGGGCATGATGCAACAAATAGCCAATGTGTCCGATGTTGAGGCCGGTGCGGGCGCTGATTTCTTTGTAGGACAGCTCCTCGTTAAACTTGAGCCGGACCAATTCACGGCTGCGTTCATCGAGGGTTTTCAGGCTGAGGCGCACCAGGCCGATGCCTTCCCAACGGGCAATTTGCTCATCCGGCAACGGCTGGGGGTCCGCGGTTTCAGGCGCAGTCGGGGTGCCCTCTTCGTCCGACGGGTCGAGCGACACGATCTTGCCGGCTTGCCGCCGATGGTTCAGTGCCAGGTTATGCACGGTGCGATAGAGCCACCGCCGCGGCTGGCGCACCTGTTCAAATTGTGTATGAAGTTTCATGAACGCTTCCTGGACCAAGTCCTCGGCGACGCTCGAATCGCCGGACAAGCGCAGGGCGTAGCTCAGGAGGGGCGATTCGAGGGCCTCAAATAGCTCTTCGATCGTTTCCCACCCCGGCGGCTCAGCGCTGGCTTGGTTTGGTGACATTAGGGCCATGCTCGGCTTTCTTGTGTGATCAAGCTCAAATCATGCAACCGTTCCGGCGTTTGGGTCACTTAAGAACATCATGTCTCACAAGGTATGACACCGGGCTGCGTTGTTTCTTAGACGAAAAATGGGATGTGTTTGCTCCGCATTTGAATCGCCGCCAAACCAGTGCGGTCAAAATGCCTGTGCCAGGCCCCGCTTTACAGGGAAACGCAGCCTCAAGACACCGGATACTCTCGAGGCCAAAATAAATTGAAAAAGCTATTGCGCAGAAAGCTGCGCTTGCTATATTTCGCACTCCGTTTTCCGAATCCGGAAAACGTGGATTGAAACAAACCATTAACAGACAATTGTTCTTTGTATGGCTGGACAACGTATTCGTATCCGACTAAAGGCCTATGACCATCGGGTCATCGACCAATCCGCGCGCGACATCGCGGACACCGTCAAGCGCACTGGCGCGCGTGTCGCCGGGCCTATCCCGCTGCCAACCCGTATCGAACGCTTTACCGTTCTACGCTCCCCGCACTGTGACAAGAAATCCCAGGAAACCTTCGAGCAGCGCACCCACAAACGGCTGATCGATATCATCGAGCCGACCGCCAAAACCGTTGATGAGCTCAAGAAGCTCAATCTGCCCGCCGGCGTGGACATCACCATTAAGATATGAAGACTAGGGTTGTTGGATTATTGGGGGGACGCTATCGAGCGTCTCACCGCTCCATTGCTCCAGTAATCCATCAATCCAGTAATCCACAATCCATTTTTTGCTTATGCCAATCGGACTATTAGGAAAGAAATTGGGCCAGACCCGCGTCTATGACGCCAAGGGCATTATCACGCCCGTGACGATCGTTCTCGCCGGTCCCAACCGCGTGTTCCAGTGTAAGACCCAGCAGTCTGACGGCTATAATGCCGTCCAACTCGGGTTCGACGACCAGAAAGAACACCGCGTGACCAAGCCGCTGCTCGGCCACATCAAGAAATTCAGCGGGGTGGCGGTCAAACGCATCAAGGAATTCCGTGATTTCTCTAAAGAGGTGAAGCCTGGCGATCTCATTGGCGCCACCCTCTTTGCTCCCGGCGATTATATCGATGCCATCGGCCTGACCAAAGGCCGCGGGTTCGAGGGTGTCGTTGCCCGGCACGGCTTCCGTGGTGGCGACTCGACCCACGGCGCCAAAGGCTGGCATCGCCGCTCCGGCGCCATCGGCCAGCGCCTGTTTCCCGGCACGGTCATGCGCGGCATGAAGATGCCAGGCCACTTGGGCCAAGTGCGCCGCACGGCCCAAAACCTCTTGGTCGTGCAAGTGCGCGAAGCGGACAACCTGTTATTGATCAGAGGCGCCATTCCGGGCGCGAACGGCGACTACGTGGTGATCCGCGAATCCAAGAAACGCCCCAAGGGCTGGAAGTTGCACGCTGATCGTCCGGAGAACATCAAGAAGGCCGAAGGCAAGAAGAAGTAGCCTTATTGAGCCTTTTTCACCTATTTAACTCATTTCACCCTCGGGTTTATGAAGCTTACGATTAAAGATACCAAAGGAAACAGCCAGGGCGAGCGGGAGGTCAATTTCCCGCTCATCGAAGACGGCAGTGGAACCCAGGCTGTCCACGACGTGGTGGTCGCCTACCGGGCGGCTCAGCGCATGGGCACGGCCTGCACCAAGAATGTCGGCGAGGTCGCCGGCAGCAACAAAAAGCCGTGGCGGCAGAAGGGGACCGGTCGGGCGCGTGCCGGCTCATTTCAGTCACCGCTTTGGCGCGGGGGCGGTGTGGTCTTCGGACCCAGACCCCGCGATTTCACCAAGAAGGTCTCGCGCAACACCAAACAACTCGCGCTGCGCAAAGCCCTTAGCGAGCGCCTTCGCGCCGGCGATGTCCTCCTGGTCGATGATCTGAAACTGGTCTCAACCAAGACAAAGGACTTCCTCGTCGTCATGTCTGCACTGGAACTCAAAGGCAGCGCCCTGTTCGTGGCGCAATCACCGGACAAGAACCTGATGCTGGCCTCGCGGAACGTCCCGAATATCGCGCTCACCACCAGCGATGCGCTCAACACCTACGACATCTTGCGCAGCGACAAGCTGGTCTTCACTACGGGCGCATTCGAGCAAGTCGAAGCCCGCCTGAACAAGGATTAACATGAATTCATTTGAAATCATCCGGACGGTGCGTTTGACCGAAAAAGGCACGCGCCAGGGCGAAAAGTACAACCAATACACCGTCGTGGCGGATCCGCGGGCCAACAAGACCCAGATTCGCCAGGCCGTGCAGGATCTGTTCAAGGTCAAGGTCGTGAAGGTGAACACCCTGAACGTGCGCGGCAAGTTTCGCCGCAAGCGCCGGGCCGACGCCGGCCAGGCGCCCAGTTGGAAAAAGGCCATCGTGACCTTGAAAAAGCCCGATAAGATCGTCCTGACATAATCCAGTTTTAAGATCGCAAAAGCGCAGAGGGCGACTGCCCTCTGCGCTTTTTTGTTGATGGACGCAGCATGTTTTCTGCGCGCCCGCCGGCTTCAGTCTATGACCAAAAAGACAATTCTTTTCGGACCCCAGTCTTCCAAGACTGGTGTGCTGATTCCTCTCTCAATTCAAACTGCGGATTGCTGGCTATCTCTTGTTCCGGCTCTTTTGCTGGCCGCCGCCCTCTCTCTCTGCGCCGCCCCGGCAACGCTGACGGTCGAGGTGGATAAACCCGGCCATACGATCAGCCCGTTGCTCTACGGCATTTTCTTCGAAGACATCAACTGTTCGGCGGACGGGGGTCTATATGCCGAGCGGGTCCGCAACCGCAATTTCGAAGACAGCAGCAAACCAGACCATTGGTCGGTCATCAGCAGCGGCCTGGCGGATATCGATTTGAGCATCGACACCACCCAGCCGGTCACCCCCAAGAATCTGCGTTCCCTTAAAGTGGAGGTTCGCATACCCGGCAGCGGCCGGGCCGGCGTCGTCAACCAGGGGTTCTGGGGCATGTCCGTCGTTCGGGGCGAAAGCTATCGCCTTTCGCTTTTCGCGCGTGGTGGCGAAGGCTTTGGTGGTCCGCTGAACATTTCACTGGAAAGCGGAGACGGATTCGTTTATGCGCAGACGAACGTGACGGCTGTGACGCCCGCGTGGAAGGCCTGCCAATTCTTGCTTACTGCCAAAGACACTGACCGGCAAGCCCGGCTGGTCATCAGCACGACCAACCCCGGAACTTTCTGGCTCGATATGGTTTCGCTCTTCCCGCAAGAGACCTGGCATCAGCGCCCGAACGGCCTGCGGCCGGACCTGGCAGAAATGTTGCGAGAGTTGAAACCGTCGTTTGTGCGCTTCCCCGGTGGTTGCTGGGTCGAGGGCGACACGATGAGCCAGGCTTACCGCTGGAAGCAGACCATCGGCGACATATCGGAACGCCGCACTCAGCACAACATCTGGCAGTACGAAGCGACACATGGACTCGGCTACCATGAGTATCTCCAACTGTGCGAAGATCTTGGCGCCGAACCGCTTTTTGTCATCAACTGCGGCATGTCCCACAAGGAAAACGTGCCGCTGGATAAGATGCAGGAGTTCGTTCAGGACGCCCTGGACGCAATCGAATACGCCAACGGTCCGCTCACCAGCAACTGGGGCGCGCTCCGCAGCCGGCAGGGCCATCCGGCTCCTTTCAACCTCAAGTACGTGGAAATCGGCAATGAAAATGGGGGCCAGGCCTACCACGAACGGTATGCGTTGTTCCATGACGCCATTAAGGCCAACTACCCGGAGATGCGCCTTCTCGCCAACGAATGGAATGGCCGGCTCGACAGCCGCCCGATCGAGATCGTGGATGAACATTACTATTCCACCCCAGAATTCTTCATCAACAATGCCGGCAAATACGACACCTATGACCGCGCTGGCCGCAAAGTGTATGTCGGCGAATACGCCGTCACTCAGGGCTGCGGCCAGGGGAACCTCCGCGCCGCCGTCGGCGAGGCGGCCTTTATGACCGGCATGGAACGTAATTCCGATGTGGTGCTGATGGCCTCCTATGCCCCGCTGTTTGCGCACGTCAATTACAAGAAGTGGAATCCGGATCTCATCAACTTCGACAGTTCCCGCGCCTACGGTCTCCCGAGCTATTACGTCCAAAAGATGTTCAGCGAGAACCGCGGCGAGGTCGTCCTGCCGATCGCCATCGACGCCCCCGAAGTGGCTCCCACCGCCAAAGCCGGCGCGATTGGTGTTGGCACCTGGCGCACGGAAGCCGAGTTCAAGGACATCAAGGTTCAGCGCGGCTCCGAGGTTCTCTTCGCCTCGGACTTCACCAAGGACACCCAAGGCTGGAGACTGCACGGCGGGGACTGGTCGGTCCGTGACGGCGTCCTGCACCAGAAAGCCGTGGATGAAAATGTCCGCGCGATGGCGGGGGACCAGAAATGGAGTGGCTACACCTACACTCTCAAAGCCCGGAAGCTAAGCGGCGACGAGGGGTTTCTGATTCCGTTCCTCGTGCAGAATGAGAACGCCAAGTGCTGGTGGAACATCGGCGGTTGGGGCAATTCCAGGCACGCCATCGAAATGGATGGGGTCATCGGCAACGAGGTGGCCGGCCATGTCGAAACGGGCCGCTGGTATGACATCCGCATCGAGTTGGACGGCGCGAAAATCAGGTGCTACCTGGATAACAAACTCGTCCACGACGCCGAGTTTCCGCGCACCAAACCGCTCTACGCCGCCGCCAGTCAGGCCAAAGGCGGTCGGGAGGTCATTTTGAAAATCGTGAACGTCTCGACTACCGCGCAGGACACCGAAATCAAATTGAATGGCGCGAAAGCCGCTTCGACCGCTACGGCCATTGTCCTGACTTCGGGACATCCCGAAGACGAGAACTCGCTGGACGAGCCAGCCAAAGTCGCGCCTGTCACCAGCCAGGTGACCTGCTCCGGTTCCACCCTGCGGCACGGCTTCCCTCCGAATTCGGTGACGGTGTTGCGCCTGCCGCTGCGCTAGCGAGTGCAGACTGGCCTTGGCCTGGCAGGCCTCGCGAACAGCAGTCACCAGCAAACAATTTATGATTCTGCACAAAACCACAATCGTTCTCGCAGTTTCACTGGTTCTTCCGGCTGCCGTGACCGCGTCCCGGGCTGGCAGCCTCAAGCCGGACGGTTTGAAGTGCGAGTACCGCGTCAACCCGCTCGGTCTCGACACGGCTCAACCGCGTCTCAGTTGGCTGCTGGAATCCAAAGAGCGCGGCCAGACCCAGACCGCCTGCCAAATCCTCGCGGCGATGAGTCCGGACAGGCTGGCCAAAGGCGAGAGTGATCTGTGGGACAGCGGCAAAGTCGCTTCGGCCAATTCCATCGGCGTAATCTACGGCGGCAAGCCGCTACGCTCGGGACAGCGTGTTTGTTGGAAAGTCCGCGTCTGGGACCGCGGTGACCGGCCCTCGGCTTACAGCGAGGCAGCCTGGTGGGAAAATGGTTTGCTGGCGCCGACCGACTGGCGCGCGGTTTGGGTCGCCCGCAGACGAGCTGCCCCCCTTTCCGAGCAACAAATGTTCGAGGACGACCCCGCGCCCTTGTTCCGGAAAGAGTTTTCCGTCGAAAAGAAGATCAGCCGTGCCCGTGTCTATGTCAGCGGTCTCGGTTATTACGAGCTAAGGTTGAATGGCCAGCGCGTGGGAGATCACGTCCTGGACCCCGGCTGGACCACGTATTCAAAACGTGTCCTTTACTCCACCTACGACGTGACTGACCAGCTTGCGCGCGGTCGCAACGCGCTCGGAGTGATGCTCGGCAACGGGTGGTTTAATCCGCTGCCGCTGCGCTTGTGGGGCCACATCAACCCGCGCGAACACCTCACCATTGGAGAGCCGCGCGTCATCCTGCAACTCGTGGTCGAGTTTGCGGACGGCACCTCGCAGACGATTGTCACGGACGAGAGCTGGAAGGTTGGCCCGGGACCCATCCTGCGGAACAGTGTCTATCTGGGCGAAGTCTATGACGCGCGGAAGGAGCAGCCGGGCTGGGATCGGGCCGGTTTTGAAGATGGTTCCTGGGACAGGGTGAGCGCCGCAAATGAACCGCTCGGCCCCCTGCGTGCGCAGGATGCGCCGCCAATCCGCATCACGCGCACACTTAAACCGGTGAAGCTCGCTGAACCCAAACCGGATGTCTTTATCTTCGATCTGGGGCAGAACTTTGCCGGCTGGCCGCGGCTCCACGTCCAGGGCTCCGCCGGCACACGCGTGAGATTGCGGTGCGGAGAACTTCTCTATCCCGATGGCACACTCAACGGCATGACCGCGGTATGCGGCCAAATCAAACAAGGGGGCCCCAATTACCGCTACGATGGAATCGGAGTGCCCAAGACGGCGTGGCAGGAGGATACCTACGTCCTTAAGGGCGAAGGCGAGGAAATCTACACACCGCGGTTCACATTTCACGGCTTTCGCTACGTCGAGGTCACTGGCTTTCCGGGCAAGCCCACGCTCGACTCGATCGAAGGGCTTCGGCTCAACTCGGACGTCGCGCCGGCCGGTTCTTTCGTCTGTTCAAACGAGCGTTTCAACCGGATTCAGCAGATGGTGCTATGGACAGAGTTGAGCAACCTGTTCAGTGTGCAATCCGACTGCCCGCACCGCGAGAAGTTCGGCTACGGGGGCGACATTGTCGCCGCCGGCGAGATGGCCATTCTTAACTTTGACATGGCCCGCTTCTACCGGAAGGCGGCCGAGGATCTGGGGGACGCCGCGCGTCCGAACGGCGGGTTCACCGAGACCGCTCCGTTCGTGGGCATCAGTGACGAGGGCCTGGGAGAAGGGTCCGGTCCGGTTGGGTGGGGCACAGCGCAGCCGTTTCTCCTGTGGCGGCTTTATCAGTATTACGGCGACCGGCGTTTGCTCGAAGAAAATTACGAACTGACGAAACACTGGGTCGAGTTGCTGAAGTCCTGCGCGCGAGAGAACATCCTGGACAACGGCATCAGCGACCATGAGAGCCTCGTGCCGAAGCCACGCGCCCTGACCGGCACCGCGTTCTACTATTTCAATGCCAAGCTGTTTTCCAACATCGCCCGCACGCTGGGGCATCGAGCCGAGGCCTCCGAAGCGGAGGCTCTGGCTGAAACCATCAAGGCCGCCTTCAACCGCAGGTTTCTCCAGCCGGGAACGGGTCGCTACGATAAGGCCACGCAGGCCTGCCAGGCCTTCGCTCTCCAGATGGGCTTGGTTCCATTAGAGGAAAAGGACCGCGCACTCGATGTGCTGCTCCAGGACATCCAAGGCCCAAATCAGGGCCACCTGAGCACCGGCATTTTCGGAACCAAGTTCATGCTGCAGGCGCTGGCGGATTTGGGCCGCGCGGATGTCGCCTACGAGGTGGTCAACCAGCCCACTTTCCCGGGTTGGGGCTACATGCTGAAAAATGGCGCGACGACTCTG
>JBAXTC010000010.1:0-28596 GCA_037130375.1 Verrucomicrobiota bacterium
GGAGTGTTAGCGCCGACTGCCGTCGGCGGCTACGATTTCTTGAAACCACCCTGTTGCGCTGGGCTGGTATGAATGACGCCCAATGACGCCCTTGGCGTCTCCCACCTTCCACTTTCGCTCGACCTTGGTTAGATCTTGCTCTCGAAGAATTCTGTCCTGCGCCCGCGCGGACATTCCTGTCCGCTTCGGGGTTGACTGAGCTCAGGGAGCGGACACGAATGTTTCTCAGGCCATGTCCGGGCTATTACGAGCAATGTAGTGTTTGCGCGTAAGAGCGATGGCGTCGGCCACGGACGGCACGCGTCCGGTAAATGCCTGCGCCAGCACGAGCAAGCCCAACAGTGTGTCTTCATTGGAAGCGGCGACTCGGTGCGCCTGGCCAAGGCGATTGCAAATAAGCTGGCGGAGCAGGCCGGCCTTGAGCGCCAGCCCCCCGGAGAAGACCAGTCGCGACCAGTCCCTGGCGGGCGCCACACGCCCCGCGCACTTTGCGTAATTATCCGCCATGCCGGCAAAGGCTGACCGAAACAAGTGTCCCACGGTCAAGTTGTCCTCGCACACATTCGTCAGCGATCCGTGGTCACCCATCGCACTATGGTAAAAAGCGGGATCAACGCGCAGGTCGGTCTGATGCGTCAGTTCGGCTTCCCTAAGAATGTAGTCCCACGGATCGGCCAGCGTCAGGCCCTGCGCCACTGCCAGTTCGCTGAGCAGTTTGAGCAGGGCATTGAGCGCGCGGCCGGCGGGGAGATGAGTGATGGTTTTGAGCCAATGCCTGTCGAAATAGGGGCGGGTCTGAAAATCTCCGAAGACCAGCGTTGGACTCAGCCGGATTACCGCCGAACCGGTCGAGATATTGAGCGACAATTCGTCATGGTCCAGGAACGCCCCCACCTGGGAGCACTGATAATCGCCGACCGGCGCATGCACTGGCAAATGCCTGCCTCCGAGCCTGCACTCCCCGACCACGCATCCTTGGGCAACGATTTCCGGCCATTCCAAACTCGCCAGGCCAAGCTTATCGAGCACGCTGCGATGCCAGGTTCGGGTTTCCACATTCAAAGCTCCGCACGCGTAGGCATGCGTCAGATCAGTCCGCACCCCAGACCCGCAAAGCCCCGTCACCACACACGACGGCAGTGTGGCGAGCGTGAATGGTTCGCTTGGCAATGAGCGGTTCTTGAGGAACCAAAACAGGAAGGCCAAAGGCAGGCCGGGCCGGGATTCATTGCCCAACTGGCGGCGTTGCTCGGAGTCGAGCAGCCCGTTCAAGGCGTCAAAGTAGCTGCCGCCACTCCCCCGCAGCGGCAGCAGCGCCCGCTGATCCTGCCAGGTGATAACATCAGAGATGGGTGCGCCGCGCCGGTTCAGAAAGACCAGGCTGTTCATCTGGCTGCACATCACCACGCCCGCACAATCCGGCGCACGCGACACCAGGCGCTGCAGCAATCCCTGAGTGTTAGCGATGATTTCTGCTGAGCTGAACTCGCGATGCCCTGAAGGCAATCCGCGCAATGGCTCGGGAAAAGGCAGCCGTTCGACGTGCCCGATCGTGAGAGCCTCCAAGTCCAGAACGGCACCCTTAATGAAGGATGAGCCTATATCAATCCCGAGATAGCGCATGGCTGTGGAGAAGTATGAATCAAGGGCGATCACGAAGACAAAGGAAAACGCAAGAAATCCGGCGACAGAAATCCGGCGAAAACCATAAGTTCGGGTCAAAACCGATGATAGGACGAGCGCGCGCCGGTGCGTCGAAACCCGTCCTCGTCGCGGCTGACCACGAAGAGTTGACGCTGCCGGCGCTTCGCTGCCCAAGTACCAGCCCTTGGTCTCAATTCAGATGCGCGTAGTCAAACAGCCTCAACAGCTACGGCTGTTTTCGGAGGCGGAAGAACTGCTTGTCCGGCGCAGCCGGCAGGGACACGCTGATGTTCGGGGCGTTGGTGATGTAGGGCGCGGTCACCAGCGGCCATGGGGCGCTGCCGTTGGACAGGCGGTTGGTCTGTTCCAAGACCCAGTTCTCTGACGTCAGCGGCCAGGAAATGGTCACCGTGCTGCCGCCGACCGCGACGGAAATCCGCGGCTGCACCGCCGGCACGGTGGTGGTATAGGTTGCCTTGGACCACTTGGTTCCCGCTTTGTCGAGCAGATAGTATTCGATGGTCATCGCATCGGTGCCGACGGTGGCGAGTGCGAAGCCGTAGTGGTTGGTATTGTAATAGGTGATGGTCATGCCGGCCTCCGGTTCGGGCGCGATTTCGTCCATTTCCGCGCCGCCGTTGCCGGAGAGCAACTGGTGGATATTGTTGCCGTAGTCGTCGGGGGCAACGCAGACACTGAGGTTGTGGGTGTGGCCGCAGACGTAAACCCGGGCGCCGTTGTAGCCGAGCGAATCCCAGAACTGGGCGCGGTTGGCCATGCCGGCGGAGGTGGTGCCGTAGAAATGGTCAATATAGACCGGCTCGTGGGCCATGACGATCTTGTAAGGCGTGTAACTCTGCTGGAGTTGCTGGCTCAACCAAGCCTGGTCAATGCTGTCATACCCGCCATTTGTGGAGAGAGGATAAAAATACTGGTCCACCACGGCGAAGAAGGCGTTCTTGTAGGTAAAGGAGTAAGTGTAACCGCGCTGGTCGTCCAATGGGCCATTGTTCGGTCCGTTGCCGGGCATATTCGTCCCGAGCGCGTCGAAATACGCCTGCTTCAGGTCCAGCATCGGCGGACCTTCGCCGGCGTTATTCTCGTGGTTGCCGCGGACGGTGTATATCGGGATGTTTGAAGCGATGACAGGGTTCATCGCGGCTTTCCAGTTGTCGAACATCTGGGCGTAGCTCAGCGGGGTAAGGCCGTTGGTGGCGTCTCCGTTGACCTGGTCGCCGCAGCACAGCACCAAGTTCGGGCGCAGTTCGGCGATCTTTGTGGCGATGGGGCCAAGCACGACGCTGACGCCAGTGGTCGTGTCGTGGTGGCCGCGAGTGTCACCCATGATGGCGAACGTCCATGGAACGGTTTGCTTGGCGATGAAGATTTCGGCGGAATCGCCGCTCGTGTTTTGAATCCAGGCGATCGTGGTCACGGCGGGGGAGACGTCCAACGCGGGTGTGACGTCGCTGACTATGGCAGGATCGAAGGTCACTTGGTAATTTGTGGCGCCGTCCCAGAACACGATTTGCCAGGAGGTGTTGTTGACCAGCTTGCTGTAGGCGATCTTGCCGGCGCAGAGGGACGGAGACTCGCCGTCTTTGTCCACTTCCACGTGGGTTGTGCCGTTCCAATAGCTAATGTAAACGCCGCTTTGGACATAGGCGATTTTGCCGTCATACAGAGAAGGCGCTGTCCCATTGGGGTCAACTTGCACGCGCTTGACGCCGTCCCAATACAACACGCCTCCGCCGACGCCGCCGCTGCCATAGGCAATTTTGCCGTTGTAAAGCGAGCAGGTCCAGGAGCTGAAGGTGGGGTCTTGCCAGGTGTCCAGCACCTGGTTTGTGGCACCATCCCAATAGCGGAGGGTGAAGGTGCTGTTGGTGACGTGGTGAGTCCACGCAATGGTGCCGGCGTAGAGGGATGGCATGCTGACGGCGTCTTCGGAAGTGACTTGCACCGTGTTGGAGCCGTTCCAATAGTAGATGCCACCGTTGGCGCCATGCCACGCGACAGTTCCGTTGTAGAGCGAGCCGCTGCCGCCGGCCAGGCCGGTGACGGCGCTGAGGTTGGTGATGTATTGACCGTTCCAGAGGTAGAGGTCGCTCTTGTTGCCATCCACGCGCGTCCACAAGACGCTGCCGTTCTGGGCGCAGACGCCGGATTTCACGCCGCCGTCGGAGGTAAGCTGGCGGATGTCCCAGGCAGCCGCCGGGCCGGCTGTTCCGGCAATTGCCAAGAGCGCGGCGAGGAGGATGAATTTGTTTGGGAAGCAGAGTGGTTTAAATGGTAGCAGGAATTTGCTTTTGACGCTACGCGCGCCAGGGAGAATCGGTTTCGTCATATTTTGCATAATTGCCGTGAAATTACACCTTTCCGGGCAGATTGCAACTATACCACTAAACCCGCCATGAACAGTTACGCGGCGGATGGGGCTTGGCTTCGTCAATCTTGCGCCCCACCACAATACTGGCCGCGTGGACCTCCATCGCCAGTTTGATCTGGCCATCAGGTTAATTCACCGGCGCAGTGGTTCGTTGCATAAACCACAGAGTGTCGTTCGGGGCGACCGTGGACCATGTTCTGCTACTGTTTTTCGTCACAGGTTGCAACGTGCCCTTGTCTTTCCATTTATGGATCTCACCGTGGCCGTCGGCAAAACCAAGCCCACACGCGCCGTCGTGATAACTTGCCGCCAAATCTCCCCAGCCACCCCCGCCTGGCCAACTGTCCGTCAGCCAGCCGTCGTTGATGCTGTCCGGGTGTTCATCCACAAACACCCACAAACTTGACGGCGGGGGCCGCCTGATATCGGAAAGCTTCTGATATATGTAACAAGGGGGAGTCTGTCGTGTGCCATAGTCCGCTTCGGGAACCCCAATAAAGGAGTTCATGGAAACGCTGCGGACGCGGTCATACGATCGGCCAGCAACCACACATTGAAAAATATCCGCGGGACATTTGTAGATCCCGACGTTCTTCGTATAAGGTCCGATCTTGGCATTCGTCAGGAAAACCGTGTTGGTATTGTCCGTGGTGCCAGGGCTCCAATCCAGCCAGCCATCCACCCACCCACCCCGGCTCATGCCTCCGCTGACGTTGGGCGGCACCCGGTCGCGGTTGTCGTCGGCGTACATGATCCAAGCCAAAGTCAGTTGCTTTTGATTGGACATGCACTTGACGGCATGGGCTTTCACCTTGGCCTTGCTCAAGGCCGGCAGCAACAGCGACGCAAGAATCGCGATGATGGCGATGACCACGAGCAGTTCGATAAGCGTAAAACCACCGGCCTGATCAGCCGGTCGGTTCGACGTGTGCGTCGCCATAACGGCTGCAGGTTTCGTAATAGTTTTCATATTGGACCAATTCTAACGGAACAAGTCTTCAAACTTAACCTATTATTCGCGCTTCCCTGAGTGGAGGGCAAAGTCTCCTCCAAAACAACATTCAGTTTCGCCACATTGGCCCGTCATCCCGGAAGCAAGGTGGGAGGAACACCAAGGGCATTAAAACAAGAAACTGAGCAGCGCACCAGCCGCTGCCCAGTTTGATATTACATACTCTCAGGCATGATCACCCGAGGTCTAAGCGGAGCGCGGCGACCGCCGCGCTCCGCTCAAGTTAATTACCGCGCCAGGCGGATTAAACTCGGCCCTGCGCCGATTTGCACCGTGACCGGCGGCGCAACGTTGCCCGCCGTGAGGGCCGTCCAGGTTCCCGAGGTCGGAGACGCTTTCGTCTGCACCGTGAACAGGCCGTCCTCGACATCCCAAGTGAGGGTCACGTGGCTGCTGTCCGGCCTGGTGATGCTCACCGTCGGCCGCGGCGCCGGCACCGGCGCCGGGTTGCTGATGACCGTATATACCGTCTGCTGCTCCGGTGTGTCCGGACCGAGCGCTGCGTTGTTGACGCTGTTAATCTTGCCCTTGGCCGCGATGCAGATCTGACGCGTGTTCATCGCCACATACGGGTTCGACGTCAAGAAGCCCAGCACGTTCGCCGGATCCTGGTCATGATTCACAAACGGGTAGAACGAGTGACTAAACCAGTTGAAGTTGACTCCATCAAACTGTGCCACCCGAGCGACCACCTGGTAGCCGAAAACGGCGCTATCCGCTTTGTACCCATAAGCCACGCACACCCGGTCCAGCGCATCAGCCGCAAGCCCAGCCCGATCACACATTTGCGTCGCCGGATTGCCGTCGCTCACAATCGAGCCACCGGCGAACTGGCCAGTGCGCGCATCCCAGGCGGCCACACCCATTGGAACTCCGAGCACACTACCACCGCCACCCGACGTGCCGGCCAGGAAAACGTAGTGACTGCGAATATCGCCATTGATCCGGATGCCGTCCCCACGTCCGCCTGCATCCGGGCTGCCCCCGAAGTTCATGCCGCTGCTAACATTCACATCGTTCGAATATGTTAAGCTGCCGCTGTTGTTGTAGAAGAGCAGCGAGTTATGCACCCGGATCACAAACCCACCCTTGACCGCGCACATATTGTCGAAAATATCCTGCTCCTTCGCCAGAGTCGGACCCTTCACAATCGTTCCGTCCGGCTGAATGATGGCGAAGGTGGTGACCTCACCAGCGGTGCTGGCGATTGCCGTCTTGTCGTCGATCATCACCACGATGTTTCCATTGTCGAGGAAGTTAGGCCGTCCGCCGGTGCGGGAGCACTGCGGCGCGTTATTGGCTGGTCCCATGGCCCCGACATAAGGACCATAAACATACTCCCAGGCTTTGGCGACCGGCGTTTGCGCCAACGTCACCGGATCCAGCGTGAAGATTTGCTCGGCGGCATAACGATCAGAGCCCGCATAGATGTCGTTGTTACTCCAGCGCGCGACCGTCTGGAACGAAGGAATCTGGCCGATGGAGACTTCGCACTCGGTGATGAATTTGTTTGCGCCGTAACGCAGGTCACCGGCGACCTTGCCGGGATTGCCATTCTGGCGTGAGAAATTGATCGCGCCTTTGAACGGAGTTCCATCGTCAGAGTAGTAGCAATAACCCACCTTGGCCGGTCCGCCAGCAGCCGGCTGCTTGGCCACGGCGTTGTTCTGGTTCGCAAAGCTGCCGTCATCGGCATACGTGTTGAATTCGATCAAGAACGTGCTGTCACCCAAAGAACTGATGAAGGGCTCCCAATTGCCGAGTGTGACTGCGGGCGGTTGATTGGCCAAAATGATGGGTCCGTTGGTCACGTAGTTGTTGACAGCGTCATACCAGCAGGGCGCGTCCGGCACCACATGGGTCAGCCCCACCGATTCCGCCTTGCCAGGATACATGTAAATGGGGTTGGCGAAGTTGCCGGTAAGCACCCG
The DNA here is from genome assembly GCA_037130375.1 of Verrucomicrobiota bacterium. Taxonomy (GTDB): domain Bacteria; phylum Verrucomicrobiota; class Verrucomicrobiia; order Limisphaerales; family UBA8199; genus JAPLUA01. Next base: position 6,977 of record JBAXTC010000010.1, read on the forward strand.
GCCATTGTGGGTGCCGGCCGGGTCCGCTGAATAGTTGACCGTGACGGTCACCAAACCAATTCCCACATCCGCCAGTCCGGGCAGAGTGAGGTTGAAACTGCCAGTGTTGGCAACGGGAATTGAGCCCAGGTATTTCTTGCCCTGAGCGAAGCCGTTAGTCGTCCCGCTTGGATCTACAAGCTCCATTTCGTTAAAAAGCTGGCCATTGGCCCAGCCTTCCGGGTCCGCCTGATAGACATCAACAACGATGTTCGTGTACGGAGCGATGCCGGGTGCAAACGTGCCGACCAGGTTAGGGTAGATGCTGACGGCCGCATTCAAAGTTGGAAGAATCCCGTTGGCCGAGTTGATGTCCATGTAAGGCGCCGAGTAGTTGGTGAAGTTGACCAGTCTCGTCCCATAGCCGTTGGCATATTTATAGGGAAGCAGATCGTTGCCGACGGTGACGTTGCCACGGAAGGAAAGTCGCACGCCAGCATTCATGCCGCCGAAACACTCCGGACCTTGACCGTCGAAAATGGTTTCCGGGGTGACATCAGCACCTGATCCCGGGGTGAGGAATTGCGTGCTGAACGGGTAGTTGTTGTAAAGTAGGTTGGCTTCCAAGGCATCGCTGACACCGTCGAAGTCCGAGCCGAAGCGGACGGTGGCAGTCGAGGGGAAACTGGTAAACAGCGTGCAAGCGTTGGTGAAGCGAGTCACACCATCCACCGCCATGCCGAAGTAATTGCCGGCAAAGACAATGTTGGTGCCGGTGCCGGGGCCGTAAAAGGCGTCGAAGTAATGATAGTTGATCACCATGGCGGGGTTATTGAAGGGATACGCACTCACACCGCCAAACACGTTGCCTTCCTCTGCATCGTTGACGCCATCGCCGTCGGTGCCGACCAGAATATTGTCACCTTGCCGGGCGAGAATGATCAAGGCACCGTCTGAGCTCATCAGAGAATAGGCATTCGGCAGGTACGAGACGTCGAGGTTGTGGATGCCGTCCGGCAGGACGTTGAAGAAATTGCCGCAAATCCGGTAGTTAAGACCCGTGAGATTAGCCGCCGTAATCGAGAGAAAGACGTTGAATTCGGCGCGCGGATTGGCCGAGCCTGCCGCCACACCGACGGTGCCTGGCTGTGCATAATTAACGAGAGAAGTGTCAACGGCACGGTTGCGTTGCATACCAATAGGATACCTCGGGGTCGCGAGGCTGCCGTCAGGCAAGTAAACCGGCTGGCCCGTCGCCGGGTTAAGGCCAAACCAACAGCCGCTGACATGCCAGTGTCCTGCATTGGCGTTCGGCCAAGGCTGCAGATCAGGCTGATCGGCCATGAACGCGATTCCGTATAATGGCCCAGGGGTGCCTTGGACGGTCGCCTCGGCCGCGCCCTGCATCGCGAGACCCTTGATCCAATTATTGGTGCCCCGGAAGAAGGCCAGGATGGCGTAATCGTCATTATTAAATCCGGGGTGGGCGAAGGAGGCGTATCCTGAAGCGGCCAAGGCCGCGAACACGATCGCGATCCCGTTTCCGTTGGTTGAACTCAGGACGATCTTGAGTTGGGCGTTGTTGGCGGCATGAATGGGATTGGAATTGGGAACCGCCCCCGGCTGGCTATAGCCGTCGATGGTGATGCTTTGATTCGTGATCAGGGGATAGCCATTGACGGGAGTCAACAGGTAATGGACCCCTGAGCCAGGGATGTTGAACCTGATGGTGTCTCCATCGGCGAGCAGGCTGATGGCTTTTACCAGGTTGGTTACGCCAGCACCGAAGTTGGTGTTGTCTGCGTTGTTGACCGTGATGATCTTGGCCTGGACCGAAGCTGCCAGCAGCAGGCAGCAAGCCAGAAGAGCATGAGGTGTTATTTTTTTCATATATGAAGTGTCTTATCGGATTATTAGAGTTTATTGTCGTATCTTTATTTGACCTGCTCACTGGTTGCGTTGCCAGCGCAAAAGGAAAGCAGTGCCAAACCAAGGTTACACGTTGCCATTTGTCTGAGTTTATGTCGTCTGAGTTCGTCCACTGGACTATTTCAAACATCGCAGCCGATGCCCCGCGGCGTTCGCGCGCAACTGCGGGGCCTCAAGTCTGTTGTCGAAGTGCCGGCGCACGACCGCGCGCTGCGACCATGGCAAACCCGAATAATCCGGGATGCGCACTTTTTTGCCAGCCGACATCTTTTTCCGGTTGTGTTTTGTTCGGTTGGTCGTTATATTCGTTTCCGCTGTCGGTATCAGACCGCAGTATCAGATTGTCAAGCGGTGACAGGGAGTGATACAATCTGCGCCGGTAAACATTGGTTCGGGGCGTAGCGTAGCCTGGTAGCGCGCTTGTTTCGGGTACAAGAGGTCGTGAGTTCGAATCTCACCGCCCCGACCAGTTTTCAGACCACCATCGATTCTGCCACTAAGATGCGCGCCGTGCGGCGCGGGATGGATTTTTGGCTTTCGGCGACGATGAAGCTGCGCTAGGGTCGGACTTGATCGGAAGGTATAGCCGATGATGAAAGAGCCGCCGAAACAAACTCCGCCGTCCGCATGGATGCGCTTCCTGCCCGGGATGGCGCTGGTGCGGGTTTACCGGCGCGAATGGTTATGGGCCGACGTGCTGGCGGGGGTCAGCGTGTGCGTGGTGATGATCCCGTCGGTGATCGCCTACGCCGGGCTGATGGGGCTGCCGCCGCAACACGGGCTTTACGCGGCACTGGTGCCGCTGTTGGTGTATCCGTTGTTCGGCAGCTCCCGGCAGGTCATTGTGGGGCCGGACATAGCGATTTCGTTGCTGGTTGCGAGCGCGATTGCGCCGCTGGCGATGGGAGATGGCGCGGAGGGGGCGGTGCTGGCTGCACTGGTGGCGGTGTTGAGCGGGTTGCTGTTGCTGCTGGGCGCCCGGGCGAAGATCGGGGCGGTCGCCGACTTCCTCTCGAAGCCTGTGCTGGTCGGTTACATGACGGGCGCGGCGCTGATACTCATGGCGTCGCAGCTCGACAAGCTGTTTGGGATCAAGCTGGACCATAACGATTTCTTTCCGCGCCTGAGCGAACTCGCCACGAAGTTGCACCAGTCGCATGGGCCGACGGTCCTGCTTGGCGTGGGCATATTGGCGATCATCGTGGGTTTGCGGCGGATCGCGCCGAAGGTGCCGCCGGCGCTGGTGGTGGTGTTCATGGCGATTGCGGCGTCGCTGGTGTTGCGATTGGAAGGGCTCGGGGTTGCGGTGGTCGGCGTTTTTCCGAGCGGGTTGCCGCGTTTCGCAGTGCCGGCGGTTGATTGGCACGACATTCACACGCTGCTGCCGGCGGCGGTGAGCATCGCGCTGCTGTCCTACACCGAGGGGATTCTGCTGGCGCGCGCGTTTGCGGCGAAGAACGGGTATGAAGTCGTCCCGAACCAGGAGTTGGCCGCGCTGGGCGTCGCCGATGTCGTGACGGGTTTTTTCCAGGGATTTCCGGTGACGGGCAGCCAGGCGCGGACAACCATCAACGACACGGCAGGCGGCAAGACCCAGTTGGTGAGCCTCGTCGCGGCGGCGACACTCGTGGTGTTCCTGCTGTTCCTGACGCCCTTGATCGCGCAGTTGCCCACAGTGGCGCTGGCGGCGCTTCTGATTTACGGGGGATTCACGCTCGTGGAATTTGATGTCATGGTGAGGATTTATCGGTTCTATCCCAAGAGCGCGATGCTGGCGGCGCTAACGACGTTGGGGGTGCTGGCGGTTGGGGTGGTGCCCGGCATCCTGGTCGGTGTCGCCTTCTCGCTGCTGGCGTTGATCAGCCGCATCTCCAACCCGCCTGACGCGGTCTTGCGGGAAGTGCCTGGGGGCGGCTTCCACGATCTCGGAGACGCGACGGCTGGCCAGACGATCCCCGGCCTCATCGCCTACCGCTTTTATGCGCCCTTATTGTTTTCCAATTGCGGGCATTTCGTCGAGCGGGTGCGGACGCTCGTAGCCACGAGCCCATCGGAGGCGCGGTGGTTCGTGATCGATGCGCAGGCGATCACCGAGATCGACGTGACGGCGGCCGAAGCGTTGCGCGCGCTCAAGGTGGAACTCGAGAAACAGGGCATCGCGATGAAGTTCGCCCACACCAACCGGCCGTTGCGGGAAATTCTCCAGCGGATTGGCTTCACGAGCGAACTGGGGCAGGAGAGTTTCTTCCATGCGGTACACGAGTGCGCGGAAGCGTTTCAAGCCCGGTTCGGCGCGCCTTCCCGCAGCGCCAGGAAGTAGGGGGTGCGGGTAGCGGGACGAAGGGGGAGGTGTCTCGCTTTCCGGTTCCAAATCGACTGTGCGATTCAGGCATTTTTTCATTTCACTAAGGGCGTATGGAGTGAACCAATATCCCGTGGCGGGCGGTCAGCCGTCCGTGTCGAGCCGTTCCGAAGCCAGGAGTTTCATGGTGACTTCCAGCCCGGAAGGTTGCCGGTTTCGGCAGGTCACCGTGCCGCGGCAGGACTCGATGCAGGTCTTGACAATTGCCAGGCCGAGGCCGGCCCCGCCGGTCGTGGATTCGCGCGAGGTGTCCAGCCGGTAGAACGGGTCGAATATCTGGACCAGTTCGGTCTCCGGCACGCCCGGCCCGCAGTCGGCGACGGTTAGCAGGACAAAGCTGCCTTCTTTTTGTGCGGATACGGTGATAGGCCCGGCATGGCCCGCATACCGAACCGCGTTGCGCAACAGGTTGGACAGTGAGCGCACGAGCAAGTCAGGCTCGGCCAGCACGCACAGGCCGTCGGCGATCTCGAGCCGGATTTGGGCGTTTTCGGTATTCTCACGGCTGACCGCTTTGTCCACGGCTTCGCGGGCCAGGACCGGCTGCAGCTTGATCGTCGATGCGCCCAAGGATGCTCGCGAGAAGGATAGCAGTTCGTTCACGAGGTTGGAAATGTGTTGCACCTCTTCGCGCAGATCGTTTACGTAGCCCTGCTGTTTCTCGTCGGCCCGTTGTTCGAGGATGCCCAAAGCGACCTGGATGCGGGCGAGCGGCGAACAGAGCTCGTGGGCGACGTCGCCAAGGAAACGTTTCTGGCCGGTGACGAAGCCGGATAGCCGCCCGGCCATGCGGTTAATGGATTGGCCGAGCGAGCCAAGCTCATCGCGCCGATCTTCCTTGGTGCGCGCATCGAAGCGGCCTTCGGCGATCTCGCGAGTGGCCTGTGTCATTTGGGCAATGGACCGCGTGATCCCGCGCACCAACGGCGCCCACAGGAGCGCCGAGAACAATACCGCGCCCAGCGCCACGCCCAGCCACGGTTTGAAATCGAAGAACAACCCGCCGGCGCTCATGGACCGGGAGACGGCGACTAACGCCAGCGGGCCGGAGCGTGGGTGATCGGAATCCATGATGGGAGCGCGCACGATGAGCCAGTAGCGGGTCGGGTTCGCCGTCCGCACGATGAACTTGGGGCGCGGGCTGCGCGGCTCTGCGAATTGCCCGGGAGGCAAGTCCGTTGGAGAGCCCTGGCGCCACGGCGGTGGCCCGAGGCCCGGCCGGTCTGGTAACCCAGGCTCCCGGTCCGGTCCTTCGGACCGCGGCCCCTCCGGCGCCGAGCCATCGAGCGGAGGACGAGTCCCAGCCGGACCTCGGCCGCCCCTGAGCCGCATCCGGACTTCGGGCGGCAGCGGATTCGTCACACCCGCCAATTGGGTTCCGTCGGCACAGCAGATCAGGAACTGGATCTGGTAGGCGTCATCAAAACGTTTCAGCACCGTGTTCCAGTCCGACTGTGGCCGGTCGTTGATCTCGCCCACAATCACATCGCTGATCGCCTGGATACGCTCGCCGGCCCCGGCCGCCAGCATCCAATCGAACCCATAATGAAACTGCGCCCTGATCAAGAGCAGGAACGCGCCGCCGAGCAGCATGAGGTTCAAGAAGAACCAGGACAGAATCTTCGCGTATAGCGGAAAGCGCAGCTTCATGGCCTCACGGCGCGTCGGGGTTGATCAACATATATCCGGCCGCCCGCACAGTTCGGATAAATCGCGGCTCCTTGGGGTCATCGCCCAGTTTCTTGCGCAGCGCGGAGATATGCACGTCGATTGAGCGATCAAAGACATCGAAGTTGCGGTCCCGGATTTCTTCCAGAAGCTGCTCCCGGCTTTTGACTCGGCCGCGGGCGCGCGCCAGGCTGGCAAGCAAAGCAAACTCAACGGGCGTTAGTTCGAGCGCCTGATCGCCCAGCACCACGAGATGGGAGCCGGTGTTGACGCGCAACCGGCCGACCACCAACTCGGCCGGCGCTTCGGTGTCGGCACTTGTTGCCGGGCGCGTCGCCCGCCGCGTCACGGCTCGAAGCCGGGCGAGCAGCTCGCGCGTGGAGAAGGTCTTGGGCAGGTAATCGTCCGCCCCGATCTCGAGCCCGACGATGCGGTCAGCCTCGTCCCCGCGCGCGGTCAGCATGAGCACCGGCACATCCGATTGCCGGCGAATCTGCTTGAGCACTTCGAACCCGTCCAGGCCTGGCAGCATCACGTCCAGGATCACCGCATGCCACGCTTCAGCCACCGCTTTCTCGACCCCATCGGGACCATTATGCACCGTCGAGACGTCGTAGCCCATTGGCGAAAGGTAATCCACGATCAGGCGGCACAGCTTCTTGTCATCATCAATGACCAGCACACGGGTTCGGCTGGCGGCGGCCCCGGTCAGTGGCGGTTTGGCGGGAGAGTTGGCTGCACTCATGACATTCTTTGCTGGCCGAGAGCCTACCAGCCTCCTCGCAGGTTGGCTGTCACTTTTACACTTCCTTAACAATTCTCCCCTCGCTTCGACACAATGCCTTAACAATCGGGGCGTCTATTACTAATGAAAATGAAAATGATTTTGTGCTCTGACCGTTATCACTATCGCATCGTGTCCGATGCGGGCGGTTGCAGCAAACAAAAGCAAGTACCATAGGAAACAAAATGAAAAACAGTTCAAAGCTCATCATCGCTGCGCTGGCGCTCGGTTCGTCAGCGTGGATAGCCACAGCCCAAACCACCAATGCTCCGCCCACGGACGGCGCACCGCACGGTGGTCCCGGGATGCGGGGCCATCGCCCGCCGCCCTTCATCGCCGTGCTGGATGCGAACCACGACGGAGTCATTGATGCCGATGAAATCGCCAACGCCTCCGTGGCGTTGAAGAAGCTCGATAAGAATGGGGACGGTCAGATCACCCTCCAGGAGTTTTTGGGTCCGCGCCGCGGCGGCCCACCGCACGCCGATGGGGCTCCTCCGGGAGGCGGTTTTGGCGGCGGAACAAACAGTCCACCGGTCCCGCCGATCTTCGCCGCGCTTGACGCCAATAGCGATGGTGTCATCGACACCGACGAACTCGCCAATGCGCCAGCGGCGCTGGTGAAGCTGGACAAGAATGGGGACGGCAATCTCACCATTGACGAGATGCAGCCTCCGCGTCCAGGTGGGCGGGGTGGTTTTGGCGGGGGAGGCAGGGAGCGCGGGCCTGGCGGCCACGGCGGTTTTGGTGGTCCGCCGCCTGACGACGATCAGGCTCCGCCAACTCAGGCGCCATCGCAGGAATGAAAGGTTCAGAGGAATCGGCGGCAGTGGCGCCGCCGATTCCGGCTCAGTTTATTCTTGCACCAGTCAGGACCAACGCGTAAGAGTTGTAGAACGCACAACGAACCAACTGATTATGAGGAAAACTGCGAACATTCCGGCGGGAACCCAGGCCAGGCATTCGCCGAAACGGCCTCGCTCGCCCTCGAGCAAGATTCATCCGATCATTGTTTACCCGTTCCGCCAGCCGGGCGATTACTCTGACCTGCAAGCGCTGTATCAACTCGTCAAGCGATTGGACGCAGACAAGGCGCGGTATGCGCGCCCCATCACGGTGCTGGACCGCAAGACTCATTATAGCATGTGCGGCGACAAAGCGTTCGACGATTTCCGGAGTCACACCCTGGCGCATTACTCGGATGTGCTGGATGTCTGGGCGGTCGATACCTGCCAGATGTGGTATGCCGGCCTGGGCGCGGCCTTTGAAAAAGGCGGGCCGCACGATGTCTATTGGGTCATTCCCGGCGATTTCAATTACGGCACCGCGGTCGGGCAGGAGGTTTTGGGCCGGCTGCACGATCTGCCGGAAATCATCCTCGAACTGGACCAGGATTTGTGCATCGGCGAAATCGCCACCGACCACAACAATTCGAAGCAACTCATCGATACCTACGGCACTTTTGCCCTGCTCTACAATTGGTTCCCGGTCCAGGCCCAGGAAATCCGCCAGTTCACCGAGCGTCCCCGATCTGAGTTTTTCGCGATTCGCCACGACTTTCTGGGTGAGGCATTGCGCCAACGGTGGTATCCTTACGAGCAAACCGTTGTCATGCTTTTGCAGGCGGTTTTCGGCCAGAAGAGCATCAGCCGGTTTTTTGTCGGGAACATTTCGGACTTGCCCGAGGGGCGGGAATCGCTGGCATCGGCGATGCAGCAGGTCGAGCGAACCGAGCGGGTGCTCAAAGCGGTTTGGAGCGAACGCCACCAGGCCGAGCCGGACTGGATCGAGCGTTACCGCCTCTTGGAAACCAGGTCCGAGCAGGTCCGGCGCACCGCGCTGACCATTCTGCAGAACTTGCTAGGTTGAATTATGCGTTCTCTCAACTACCAGAAGCCGTTGCGGGCCATCAGTTTCATGTGCCACATCGCACAAGCCAAAGCCGTCAGCCTGATCGGGGATTTCAATGAATGGAACCCGACCGCTCACCCGATGAAACAGATGCCGGACCGTTCCTGGCTGCTGACGGTTGAATTGAAGCATGGTCACCATCGTTATGCCTTCATGGTGGACGGTGTCCTGACCCTCGACCCCCGCGCTCAGGGCATCACCCGCAACGACAAAGGCGAACGTGTTTGCCTCGTGCCAGTAAGCTGAAGCTTCCAACCAGACACCGCTTGATACCCCCGCCGGTTCAGATTGACGGGAGGCTTGAAAACTCATGGACACTCTGGTCACACGCCGGTTACCCAAGCCGGAACCCAGTGTCGAGCAGTTCCAGCAAGTCCTTCAGCGCCGGCCCTGTAACCGAGTCCCGCTGGTCGAACTGGCCATTGCCGAGGAAACCCTGACCGCCCTGCATGGCGGGGCTTTGATGCCGCTGGCCCGGCAGGATGGTCCGCAGCGGTTCCGCGACGCCATCCGACAGCGCATCCAGCTTTGGCGCGCCCTGGGATACGACTACTACCGCGTCCGGGCCGAGATTCCCTTTCAGATGGAGACATTAGCCGTCCGCGACACCGCCAAATCCGCCACGGGAGACCGGCGCTGGGTGAATGAACACGAGGGGGCCATCAAATCCATGGCTGACTTCGATGCTTACCACTGGCCGGCGGCGGCGGCCATCGACTTTTCGGCGGCCGAGGCGGCCCAGGGCGAACTGCCCGACGGCATGGGCATGATGGGCTTCTCCGGCGGCGTCCTCGAATGGTCCAGCAATTTGCTCGGGCTTGAGGGCATGATGTTGCTGCTCTATGACAATCCGGAGCTGGTGAGGGCGGTGGTGGATCGGGTCGGCCAGACCATTTACGATGCATTTCGTGTGTTCTGCGAAATGGAGAAAGTATTTGCGCTCTGGCTGGGTGACGACATGGGGTTCAAGACGGCCACACTGCTCCAGCCGCAACATCTCCGCCAGTACATCCTTCCCTGGCATAAGCGATACGCCGAGCTGGCCCACCGGACAGGCCGGTTGTTTCTGCTGCACAGTTGCGGGCACGTCGAGGCGGTCATGCCCGACCTGATTCAGGACGTGCAGATCGACGCCAAGCACAGCTTCGAGGATGTGATCGTGCCGGTCGAGGAGTTTAAGCGGCGGTGGGGCACCCAGGTGGCGGTGCTGGGGGGCGTGGATGTCGATCTCTTGAGCCGCGGCACCGAGGAGGCCATCCGGGGTCGAACCGGGCAAATTCTTGCGGCGTGCGCGCCGGGTGGCGGTTATGCCTGCGGCTCAGGCAACTCCATCGCCAACTACATACCTGCCGAGAATTATTTGGCTATGATCGAAACGGTCCACCGCTTTAACGGCCGGATGTAGAATCGAAGCGTCAGAAGAGCCGGGCGTCCCCCTGCCTCCGGCGGCTATTTCAGGTGCCAGCGGATGGTGTAACGCCAGTTATTCTCGGGCTTGTAAGTCTGCGTTCCTTTTTCGCTGACGGTGAACTCGCCGGCGCTGCGGTTGTCAACTTCCTCCGTGCAAACGTCTCCCTCCACATCATCGAGCTGCAGCTTGAAGCTGCACTTTTGACCGAGACTAACTTTCGGCAACTCGAAGGCAGCGGGGATGGTGACCTGGTTTTTGTCGTAGCCCTTGCCATCAACATGGTAGGTGCGGCTGACGCCCTCGACCTTGACCTCGAGACACAGGAACCATGTGGCGCTTTGCGGCGTATCGAGCATCTCGATTTCGTCGATGACCAGGGTCGCGGGTTCCGCGGTTGTCTTGACGCGGTGGTAAACGTCCAGACTGGGTTTTTGCTGGTCGCGGTCCTTGTCCATATTTGCCGCCATGATGCAGGTGTCGCCCTCGAGCCGATAGATGGACACATGGTCGTCGTTCACGTCCTGAAGGTCGGAAGCGGAAGCGCCGGCCCGAATGTTGACGAAGTGAACAGCGTTGAACGGGCCGAGCTTGTCCAGTTTCACATCACCCTCGGCATGCAAGATAAGTCGGTCCTCAGCGCCCAGCATCTGGAAGACGAATTTATCCTTTTTAATCGCCATTGTCTGCGTGTAGTCCCGGCCCTGGTCGTTGGTTTTCTTGACGGACCATTTGCCGGCTAACGCTTCCAGGTCATCCGCGGCAGCGGCTGCAACGCATATAAACAGCGTGGGGACGATGGCCAGGCAGCCGAGTAGTTGTTTCGTTCGCATAATGTGTCTAGGTTTTCTTTGATAGTCCGATCACAATGCGGTGGTGTCAAGTGAATGAGGGCGTCCCTGATCCTCGACTAATTTTTGGATATTCATAAAAAGTGCGGTGATTCGCATGTTCGCATGTTATTTTGTTGACGATATTGTATTGATTTTCTATATGTCTTTTCCATGGTTGCAGGCTTGCCTCTACTGCACAAGACGCCCTTCGTCTTGGACCCCCCGGCCTTTGCAGGAAGCCACCAGATGAAATGGACCGTGCGCGCCGACAACTGCGGCATCGAGCGCCAGCACAAGCGGGCACCAAGGAAAGTAATTGCTTATCAGTTGTACTAGAACTAATCATGATGATTGGCAGGGCAATTCGGGCGGACGGATAAAAGGCAGCGTGAATACCTTGCTGCATAACGAAGCGTTCATCAAAGCGATTGGCTTCCTGGCGCACTCCGCCTTCTTTTCCATCGTCTTTGTGATTGCAGCCAGGATTACCCCGGCCTTGCTCGTGCAGGAATTACGCAAGCCGGGGGTGTTGCTCAAGACGTTCGTGGTCACGAGTATCATTGTGCCTTTGCTCACCGCCGGGGTTGTCAAGTTCCTGCACTTGCCAATGCTTCTGGGCGGAGTGATGTTGATTGGGGCCGTGACCCCGGGCAGTCCTTTCGCCCTGTTGGGGACAAAGGGCAAAAAGGGAAGCCTGCCCCTGGCATCCACTATCATGGGCTTTCTGATTCTGGCAATGCCGGTGACCGTTCCTTTCTGGCTATGGGTTTTCAAGGACTGGTTTGACCTGCATCATCTGGAAATCAGTCCAGGAACAATCTTCGCCACGGTCGCTTATCTCACCCTGTTGCCGTTGGCTATCGGCGTGGCGCTGAACGCATTCTTGCCGAAGCTGGCCGAGATGCTCCAGCGGATACTGAACATCTACTCCAAGATCGCGCTCCTCATCATTTTCGGGCTGTTTATCGTTCCCGGCTTGAAGACGCTGCTCGCGTTCGATCTGATCAGTTGGGTGGCGATCTTCGGCGTGATGACTTTATCCCTGGTGGCCGGCTATTATACGGGCGGGGAGACGCGCCCGGAGCGCATCAGCGTCGCGCTGGCCGCCACGGAGTGCAATTTGACGGCGCTGATTGTCATTGCCCACGTCTCCTATCCGCAGGTTCACATTCTCGGAACACTACTGGCCTACATCATCGTCAGTTGGCTGACCGCGACGATTTGGTACAAGCTGTTCCTGCGTCAGTTGGTCCGGCAGGGAAAACAATTGGAACAGCCACTTGAAAGGAGCAAATAATGATTGTTGGAGGTTGCGATTTAGGTTCGACGACGGGAAAAGCGGATTATTAACGGACAAAACGGACAATAATGTCCGCGCTCCATTTTGGGAGAACGGGAGATGCGCGACTTTGAGCGTCTGGTGCGAATTAATCCATGACCAGCGAGGCGATCTTTGGTATGCCTGATCCGACAATGAAAGCTCTATTATCCCGGGCGCTGATCTTTTTGGCGTTATTGACGAACTCCACGCCGGCGCGGGAGAACTGGCCTGAGTTGCGCGGGCCGGACCGGAACGGACACTCGACGGCAAAGAAGCTGCCCCTGGTTTGGAGCGAAACGAACAACGTCGTCTGGAAAACCGCTATTCACAATCTGGGCTGGTCTTCACCGGTGGTCTGGGGCAAACAAATCTGGCTGACGACGGCGACAGAAGATGGCAAGCAGCTCTATGCGGTTTGTGTGGACAGCCGGACGGGTAAAATCGTGCATGACGTCAAGGTGTTCGACACGGAAACACCGGAGCATGTCGCGAGCATGAATAGCTATGCATCTCCGACTTCGGCGATCGAGGCGGGCCGGGTTTATGTTCACTATGGCACTTATGGCACGGCCTGCCTGGACACCCGGGATGGCAAGATACTGTGGAGCCGCCGGGATCTGACCTGCGATCACCACGAAGGGCCGGGGTCTTCGGTGATGCTGTATAAGAATCTGCTGTGTTTCAACGTGGACGGCCGGGATGTGCAGTACGTGATCGCCCTGGACAAGCGCACCGGCAAGACCGTTTGGAAAACCAACCGCTCCGTCGATTACACTCCCTTTGCCACCAATCTGCGGAAGGCGTTTTGCACGCCGATCATTCTTGAGGCGGGCGGGCGGCTCCAGCTCTTCAGCCCGGGAGCCAAAGCGATGATTTCCTACGGTCCGCGGTCCGGTGAAGAGCTTTGGAAGGTCCGCTATAACGGATGGTCCATGGTGCCGCGTCCGCTGTTCGGCCACGGACTGTTGTATGTCATCACGGACTATGAAAAGCCGGAATTGTGGGCGGTGCGGCCCGATGGACGGGGGGATGTCACCGACACCCATGTGGCTTGGAAAGTGGCGAAAGATATGGCGCAGACGGCGTCGTTGCTGCTGGTCGAGGATTTGTTGTATATGGTCAACGACGGCGGATACGCGGTCTGCGTCGAGGCCAAAACGGGAAATCGGGTCTGGCGTGAGCGTCTGAAAGGAAAATACTCGGCTTCACCGATTTATGGCGCCGGCCGGATTTATTTCTTCAGTGAGAAGAACCTGGCGACCGTGATTCAACCGGGCCGCGAATTCAAAGTTTTGGCCGAGAACCAACTGGAGGAGCGGGTGATGGCCACGCCGGCAGTAGCCGGGGATGCGCTGATTCTGCGATCTCGAACCCATTTATACGGTCTCGAAGATCGGGGGAAATAAATGGGCACGGACTCAAAGCGCGCATTCACATTGATCGAATTGTTGGTGGTCATCGCCATCATTGCGATTCTGGCGAGCCTGCTTTTGCCGGCATTGTCGCGCGCGAAGCAAAAGGCGTGGACGATCAGTTGCATCTCGAATTTGAAGCAAATTGGCCTCGGCCTGAGGATGTTTGCGGATGACAACGAGGAGCGTTTTCCGCTGTCGGGCGTCTCGATCAGGTGGAACTGGACCGACCCCAATTCTCCGACCAATGCCTGGATGCAACAGATTTATTCTTACGTGCAGAACACGAATGTTTACCATTGCCCCGGCAATGCCCAATTGCCGACAAAGAACCGATCACCGTTCAACTATTTCAACGGCGTGCGGGCGGCCTACATCGCGGCGGGCAGCCAGACCGGGGCGGTCAACGCCAGGCAGATCCGTTTTCCGGCGGCTTATGTTTTGGCCGGCGACACCATTGATAGCGCGCAATATTTTTTGCCGGATGACGCGGATAAGGATGATTACTCGCAGAACTGTGTTGGCGGCGAGACCAACGGAAGGCCGTCCGTGGAATGGAAGGCCCACAACGATGGGCAAGACATCCTTTTCGCCGACTCCCATGTCAAGTGGTACAAGGGGTATCATCCTGGCGAAATGACTTTCCGCTACGACTCGATTCATGGCTGGCAATGAGCAGGCGAACGGCGCAGAGGGTATTGCCGGGCTACCATTTCTCGAGCCGTTTGAGGATTTCCGGTTGGAGTGACTCAGGTGCGGCGATGCAGAGGTAGAGGCCTTCGGGGCGGGTGGCAACAATGAAGGTCTCGAGTTCGTCGAGTTGCAAATCGACCATAACCCCTTTGCCAGCAGCCTGGATTTTCCTGATGACCGGGCCACCCGGAGCATTTATAACCCGGCCAGTGCATGGCACAACGACCGGGGAAAACCGGTCTTTCATGCTTTCTTCGGGGATGGACATGTGGCGAACTTTTACTGGCAAAACGCGCTCAAGATTACCGGGTTCTACTGCGGGGTTGGCTGGACACGCATATTACCGGCAGGAGCTACTCGACTCGCATGTGGACAGTGACGAACAACGAGGTGGATGTTACACTGACTGAGGCATGCAGCACCAATGAAAACTCCTAACGTCGAGGCAAGAGGCCAGGGCGAAATCCCGGCCGGAAGCCCGAACTCGCGCCAACGCATCATCACTGCCTGCGGCCATGTCGAGCCGGACAAATTACCCGTGGATTTCGGGGGCGGTTTTCAGACCGGCATTCACGTCAGCATGGTTTATAAGTTGCGTCAGGCGCTGGGCATGGATCGACCCGGCACGCCTGTCAAGGTAGTCGAGGTTTACCAGATGCTTGGCGAGATCGCCCCGGATTTGCGGGAGGCACTGGGCGTTGACACCGTGAGCCTTTGCGGCACGGGAACGATGTTTGGTTTCCCTCAGACGGACTTCAAGGAATGGCAGTTAGCCGACGCCACGCCAGTGCTGGTGCCAAAAGACTTCAATACACACTACGAACTCAATGGCGATTTGCTGCAATGGCCCGGCAACGATCGCTCAGCCGCCCCTAGCGGGCGGATGCCTGCGGGCGGCCATTTCTTCGACGCCATCATCCGGCAGGAACCGCTCCAGGAATCCAAACTCGATCCGTCCGACAACACGGAGGAGTTTCAGCCGCTGCCCGAGGAGGAACTGGCGCATTACCGACGCCTGGCCGAGCGGCTCGACACAACCACGGAAAAGGCCTTGTTTTGCACCTTCGGCGGGCTATCCTTTGGCGACATCGCGTTGGTGCCCGCCACCTTTTTCAAACGACCGAAGGGTATCCGCGATGTCGAGGAATGGTACGTCAGCACTGTTACACGGCCCGATTTTATTCACGCTGTGTTTGAGCGGCAGACCGAGGTGGCCATCGGGAATTTGCGGCGGTTGCGCGAGGTCGTCGGAGAACGCCCTGCTATCATTCAGACTAACGGCACGGATTTCGGGACGCAGAACGGGCCATTTTGCAGCCCCGCGGCATATCGCGAGCTTTATTTGCCATACCAGAAACGGGTGAACGGGTGGATTCACCGCCACACTAACTGGAAGACCTTCATGCACTGCTGCGGAGGCATTGCCCCGTTGCTCGATGCGATTGTGGAGGCCGAATTCGACATCCTCAACCCGGTGCAATGCTCCGCCAAAGGGATGGACGCACGGACTCTCAAGAGAGACTACGGCGATGAACTGGTCTTTTGGGGCGGCGGAGTGGACACGCAGAAAACGCTGCCCTTTGGCTCGCCGCAGGAAGTGCGCGAGCAGGTGCGGGAGCGCATTGAGATATTTGGTGAAGGCGGGGGTTTCGTCTTCTGCACGATCCATAATGTCCAGGCCAATACCCCCGTTGAGAACTTGCTGGCGATGTTTGAAGTAATTAAGCAATACCGATGAGGGCGGTCTTCCTGCTTTCCCACGAACTCCGCATCCTGTATTCCGTTTGACTGAACATGATCACTGCAAGCCATACTACCGCGCCAATTGAGCCGGGCGCAAAGCTCAACGTTGCTTACATTTGGAGCATTTCGCTCGTGGCGGCGCTCGGCGGGCTGCTTTTCGGCTGGGACTGGGTCGTTATCGGCGGGGCGAAGCCGTTTTTCCAAAGGTACTTTCAACTGACCAGCGAAGCCCAAATTGGCTGGGCCAACAGTTGCGCGCTGATCGGCTGCCTGGCAGGAGCACTGGTGGCAGGGGCCTTGAGCGACCGCGTTGGACGGAAGCGGCTGTTGGTGGTCGCCGCCCTGCTCTTTGCGGTGACCTCGCTGGGCAACGCGCTGGCTAACGACTTCACCGTCTTCGTTGTCTGGCGCATGCTTGGGGGCGTGGCGATCGGGCTGGCGTCGAATCTCTCGCCGATGTATATCGCCGAAATCGCGCCCGCGCAGACTCGGGGCAAGCTGGTGGCGATCAATCAACTGACCATCGTCATCGGCATTTTGCTGGCGCAATACATCAACTGGTTTCTGGTGCGCAATCTGCCGCAGGGTGCAAGCGACGAGTTCATTCGGAACTCGTGGTTTGGCCAGCAGGGATGGCGGTGGATGTTCGGGCTTACCGCCGCGCCGTCGCTGTTATTTTTCATCGGCATGTTCCTGGTGCCGGAAAGTCCGCGGTGGCTGGCCAAGAATGGCAAGGCCGAGCGGGCGCTGGGGGTGCTGGCAAGAATCGGCGGCGACGGCTACGCCAGGGCAGCGCTTGCGGACATTGAATCGACCCTCGCCAGCGAGCAGATACAGCGGGTGCGTTTCGCCGACCTGCTCGAGCCAAGGATGCGGAAGGTGCTCGTCCTGGGAGTTGTTCTCGCGGTATTCCAACAATGGTGCGGTATCAATGTGATTTTCAATTATGCGGAGGAAATCTTTCGTGCGGCAGGGTATGATATTTCGTCCGTGCTCAAGAATATCGCGTGGACAGGCTCGGTGAACCTGGCGTTCACGTTTGTGGCGCTGGGAGCGGTGGATCGCGCCGGGCGACGCCCGCTGATGCTGCTGGGTTCGGCGGGCCTGGCGGTGATCTACATCGCGATGGGGTTCTGTTACAGCGGCGGGGTCAAAGGGTTGCCGATGTTGCTGCTGGTGCTGGCAGCCATAGGATGCTACGCGATGTCGCTTGCGCCGATTACCTGGGTGGTGATTTCGGAGATCTTTCCGAACCGGATTCGGGGCGCGGCGATGGCGGTGGCCGTTGCGGCCCTCTGGATTGCGTGTTTCCTGCTCACCTACACGTTTCCGATTTTGAACTCGAAGCTCGGCTCAGCGAAAACGTTTTGGCTTTACGCGGCGATTTGCGTGGCGGGGTTCATATTCATCAAGTTCAAACTCCCGGAAACGAAGGGTAAAACGCTTGAACAAATTGAAAGGGAGTTGGTGGATAGGCCGTGAGCAACCGATGACGATGGCAATTGGGTCAAGAAAGCCAAATCATGACCGCAATGAGTTCCTTCAGCCACCCGCATCGCTCGAGCAAACCACTGTCTTCATCGGCCGGACCGTGGATTAGCGGCGGAATCGAGTTCAATTGGCCTCAGCACCACCGTCCCGCGACGTTCCTTCCGGTCAGCTTCGAGGTTGAAGCCAACGGCGATGGTTCCAAGACCATCTGGGGGCGACGCGACCCGAATCACGCGCTCGCGGCTGACCACCTTAAAGATTTGTGATCATGGAAACGTTTTGTTGGACCGTGACTAGGACGAAACCAATGGTTGGACTGTTTGTAACGAGTATGGAGATTATGCAATCCCTTGTTTGTATTTCGAGAGCAAAGGTTCTGGCGATGGTATTGTTTTGTGGGGGTCGCATCCCTTTCCGCAGAGACCGTGTGGCTCTCGTCGCTGGATCTCAAACAAATGACGACCGGCTGGGGCGCTGCCCAGGCCGACCGAGGAGTGGCCGGCCAGCCGTTGAGCATCGGCGGGAAGAAATTTGCCCGCGGCGTCGGCACCCACGCGGCGAGCAAACTGCGGGTGAATCTTGGAGGCAATGCCAGCCGTTTTGTTGCTCAAGTGGGAGTGGATGACAGCGCCGAAGGCCAGGGCAGTGTCGAGTTCATCGTGGTTGGGGATGGGCGGATGCTCTGGCAGAGCGGCCTTTTGACCGGTGGGAAGCCGGCAGTTCCGGTGGATATCGACATTGCGGGCGTTCAAACGCTGGGATTGCGGGTCACGGAGGGCGAGGATGGCGCCAGTCATGAGCCGCTGGCAAGTCAGGCAGTCAAGAGCGGCCTGCGCTTCGGGATTTGGATCGAGCCAGAGATGGTGAATCCCAAGAGCGAGCTGTTTGAGCGGCATCCGGAGTGGGTGATTCGGCAGCCGAAACGCGAACTGGAATTGCAGCGCAACCAGCTCGCACTGGATCTGACGCGCCCTGAGGTGCAGGAGTTTGAATGGAAGGTGATTCAGGACACCCTGGGTGTGCCGGACGTCAGTTACGGCAAGTGGGACTGCAATCGTTACCTCACGCAACCCGGCTCGTCCTGGCTCGGGCCTGAGCGTCAGTCGCATCTGTGGATCGATTATGTGCGCGCGCTCTACGCGCTCATGGATCGCACGGCGAAAGCCTACCCGAAGACGGAATTGATGCTGTGCTCCGGCGGCGGCGGACGCGTGGACTATGGCGCCCTGAGATATTTTCACGAGTTCTGGCCGAGTGACAACACGGACCCCGTGCGACGAGTGTCCATGCAGTGGGATTACTCCTGCTTTTTTCCGTGTATGACCCTCTCGAGCCATGTTACGCATTGGGGCAATCGGCCGATGCACTTTGCCTGTGCGGTGGCGATGAGCGCGCGCTTTGGCATGGACCTGGACCTGGCCAAATTGCCAGCTCAAGACAGGGCGATCTGCGCCGGAGCCATCAGTGCCTACAAGCGCATCCGGGAGGTCACGCATCTTGGCGAGTTGTATCGGCTGGAACGTCCGCATGAGGCGGTGCGCGGGGCGCTGAATTTCGTGGCAGCGAATCGGTCTCGGGCAGTTGTATTCGTCTTCCAGTTGAAGGATGGTCAGCCACTGCCGGTGCTGCCGCAAGGGCTTGATCCCCTCAAGGAATACGTGGTGCGCGAACTGAATCCCGCGCCGGGACGGGGCGCGCTCCCCCAGGAAGGGAAAACCTTTACGGGGAAGGAACTGATGCGTGATGGTGTGGTGCCTTCTTGCTCGAAGGCGATTGAGGCCTGCGTCGTCGAACTTGGATTCTAGCCCGAGTGCTCGCTCTGTGAGAATGAAACCACCACGCAGGCTGGGGTTTTTCCATGCATGCTTTGTTCGAGGAAGCCGCCGAGCTTAACACGGTCCTGCCTTTCACCCGGAACGCAGTCGGGCCGATGGACACCACACCGATAGCCTGCACGCCCAAGAAATATTCTCGCAAGACCACGGCAGCGCATGAATTAGCCACCGCGCTCATCTTCACCTCGGGCATCATCCATTATGCGGACAAGCCCGAGTTCTTTAACACGCTGCCATCTGAGGCCGTGCGAATCCTGCAAGACGCACCCGCACGCTGGGATGAAACCCGGTGCCTGGTGGGAGAGCCCGGGCGGGTCGCTATTTTCGCGCGGCGTTCCGGGAACACTTGGTTCATCGCTGGCATCAACGGGACCGACACACCGTTGCCGATGATTCTCGACCTTTCCCTGTTCAATGGTTTTCGCAATCGGTTGGTTATTACAGAAGGAGCCGATGCCAGCATGCAAGTTTCCGCTGCCCCGCTGCCATTTTCGAACCAATGGAAGCATGATCTGCCACCTCGGGGCGGATTCATCCTCCGGGCCCAGAGAGTGTTTCCAACAGAACTCAGTGATGATGGTGACCGCTCCCAATTCCCCGACTAAGGCCTGGATGTCGGCTAAGGCCTGACAGAGTTCGAAGCTGAGGTTCTGGTCGAACAACAGCTTCATGCGGCGGTCAGGAGGCGACGCTCACGGTCGGCGGCATAGGCGAGGCAGGCGAGGATGTCGTCCTCGGTGAGTTCTGGGTAGTCGGCGATGATGGCTTGATGCAACTCGCCACATGAAAGCAACACCAGATGAGGATAACACCGGATCAGCACCGTAACGTCACTTCCGCGGAGTGCAGAGAATGGTCTCAAAACTGGCAATGGTTCGTCATCCGCATCGGACAGCCGCGATTTCAGCATCCACGGGATCATCGATATCCGCAGGCAGCGGGTAGGGACTGCGAGTGCAGCCCAGCAATGCCTTGCGCTTTCCGGCGGGCTTGGGCACAAGTTCGGCCACGGCCTTGCCACACTTGATGATTCCAATGGTTTCGCCTTTCTCGAGCCACTTGGAGAGCCGGGCAAAGTCATTTCGCAGGTCGCGGATGGTCGCTGTTTTCATGGTGATACATTTGTTGGCAACCACCGCGGCAGGAGCACAACTCCCTTACCCGTTGATGGTTACGTCTCCCTCATTGGTGATTCTGGGTGGTGTGGTGCCGCGATGCTCGATGTCCATATAGACGTACGTGTAGTCATGGGTGCCGGACGTCAAAGTGATGTCATGGGTCAATGGACCATCACTCCCATCACCGGGGTTAATGTCTCCCACACCGGTCTTGACAACGACCCTCCCACCGCTCCCACCATACGTAGCAGAAGTCCGCTGTTCAGCGTCGCCGCCGGGTACGTACACAATAATGTACATGGCGGCGTTAGTTGCACCGGCCTGCTGAGTTAACAACACGAAAACGGACAGCAGGCAGAAACGCTGCACGCAAGTATGTGTGTGTTTGTTCATGACAAAGTCAGTTCAGTTTGGTTCAATCGGTGTCCATTGATTGCCTTGATGCTTATCGCACAATCATTCAGTCCTTTTCGGGACTGGTTTTAACTGCACGTTGATGGTGCCCTTGCCAGTATGTGGTTGTTCCGTTTTCAAGGGGGTAAAGACCCCTGTGGCGGCGTCAAGTGTGTAACCGACTAAGCCTCCGATGAGGAATTCGTGGATGACCCATGCCGTGGAGCCCATCTGCGGTTTGATGCCGAAGGAATAGGGTTCATACCCGTCCAATCCAAGTGCGACGTGGTACTCCTGCTTCCACGGCAAGCTCATCGAGACGGGTGTGAACCCACGCAAAGTGCCGTTCACCGTAACTCTCGCACCGGACGGGGTACTCGACAGTGCGAAGGTTTGGCTCGGCGTCGGCGTAATGCAACCGGAGATGGCGGGCAACAGCAATGCTGGGATCAATGGAATGACAAGCCATCTAAGGCAGAAGGTTAGTGCCTTCATGGGCTTACCGGTTTCTCTGGGCGGCGACCGGAGACCACCTCTCCTGTACTAATGTCCTCTATGTACAGCGACACCGTGTTCGCATCGTAGGCATACGCACAGACCCGGTAGTTGTGACCAGCGCGCGCCTCCAACTCTATGGTGAGGGCTTGCATTATCCGGATTGTGCGGTCGCCCTCCGGTTCGCCTCCGGTTACCCGCACGTCGAGGATATGACGCCCAGGCGGTAGTTCGATGGCGTAGGC
>JBAXTC010000100.1:0-15544 GCA_037130375.1 Verrucomicrobiota bacterium
GACGGGAGTCGGCGCTAACACTCCGATAATCGAGGAAAAGTGCGCCGACTGCCGTTGGTGGCTACGATTTTGCAGGTTCTTGAATCCGCCCTCCCTGTCCGGGAGGTTTGTTTGTGCCAAGCGCCTTGCTTTCCGAAGGAAAATCGAGGAAGCTCCACGATGTGTTCCTGCCAACCGCACGCTGGAATTGCATGAGTCGCGCCGGGTTTCTCCTCGGGTGCTTATGCTTTTTGGGGCAGACTGGCGACATCTGGTTGCTGGCTGCTGAAGCCAAAGCGACTTCAAATTTCCCTTTCGATGTCTGGCAGGTGGAGCAGGGCCTGGAACAAAACCCGGTTACCGCCGTCGTGCAATCGCGCGACGGTTACCTGTGGCTGGGAACCTACACGGGCCTGATGCGGTTTGATGGCGTGCGCGTGACGGTGTTCGACTCGGCGACGACCGATGGGCTGCAAAACAGTCGCATCACCAGTTTGTACGAGGATCCGGACGGAGTGCTCTGGATTGGGCATGAGACCGGGGAACTTTCACGCCTGAGCGGCCATGAGTTTCGGTCGGTCGGCCGGGTGGCCGGGTGGCCGGGCGGTGCCGTCGAGTCGATCAGCACGGACGAGAATGGGGATTTGTGGTTGCTGAATGATACCGGGCTCTTGTTCCGGATGCGGGATGGGCGCACGGTGGAACCGCCCGGTGGCGTGTCACCAAATCGGAAGATCTCTCTCAGCCGCGAGCGGAGCGGGAAGCTGTGGCTGGTCGAGAATGGCCAGGTGAATACGTTTGATCGCGGCGAACTTGTCCCCTTCGGGTTCGATGGGGCCAGCGGCACTAACTTTTTCGAGCGAGTGGTTCCGGCTCAGGATGGGGGCCTGTGGGTGATGGCCAACGGCCGGGTGAGGAAATGGCGGGAAGGCCGCTGGGGGATGGACCTCGGACAATGCCCTTGTCAGAATGGCTTCATCACGGAATTGTTGGAAACCCGTTCCGGCACGCTGCTGGCCGGCACGGTTCAGGATGGGCTGTACCTGCTCAGCCCAGGCGTTGAACCAATACATTTCGCCCGAACCAACGGCCTCTCGCATGACTGGGTTCGAGCGCTCTGCGAGGATCACGAGGGAAACATCTGGGTCGGGACCGGGGCCGGTCTGAACGTGCTGCGGTCGCGCAAGGTTCAAATGCTCAACCCGCCAGATGGCTGGCAGGGACGGGCGGTGCTCTCATTCGCCGTGCGGCGCGAAGGGGATGCCTGGATTGGCACCGAAGGAGCCGGATTGTACCACTACCACGGGGACAGGTGGGACTGTCTGACTGAATCCAGCGGCTTGACGAATCTCTTCGTGTGGTCGGTTTTGGAAACGCGGCGGGGCGAACTGTATGTCGGCACTTGGGGCGGCGGATTAATGGTGAGGAACGGAGACCGGTTTGAATCGCCAGGCGACTTGAGCCGGGTGACGGCGCCAGTGGTGGCGTTATGTGAAGGGAAACAGGGTGAGCTGTGGATTGGCACCACGCTCGGTTTGCACCGCTACGAGGCCGGAAAACTGACATGGTTCGCCGGAAAAGAGAAACTGGTCTCGCCCGACGTTCGGGCAATCGCCGAATCAGAGGACGGCGCGATCTGGTTTGGCATGTTGGGTGGCGGCCTGGGTCGTTTGCAGCAGGGCAAATTGAAACAATTCCTCAAGCAGGACGGGCTCAGCAGTGATTTTGTGCTGGCGCTTCATGCCGAGCCAAACGGCACCCTGTGGATTGGCACCTCGGGCAACGGCCTCTGCCGGTTGAAACAGGGCAAGTTCGCCACCATCAGCCTTCCGCAAGGGCTGTTGGCCAGTATGATCAGTCAAATTGCCGACGACGGCGCCGGCAACCTCTGGGTGGGTTCCCATCATGGGATACTGCGGGCCAGCAAGGCCGACCTGAACCGTTGCGCGGACGGGGATGTGCCCACGGTGCGCTGCCTTGGTTACGGCAAGGCGGAAGGCCTGGCTTCGCAGAAATGCTCCGGCGGCTTCCAGCCCGCCGTCTGCAAGACCGCTGACGGACGGCTCTGGTTTCCGACAGCGAAGGGTCTGGCAATCATTGATCCGCGCAGCTCTAACACCAATATAGTTCCGCCGCCGGTCGTCATTGAGGAACTGCTGGTGGAGGACCAGCCAATGAAGATTCCGACACCAAAAACCGGCGACTACGCCACCAGCACGCGGTCCGGACTGCAAATCCCGGCCGGCAAACAACGGCTCGAATTGCGTTACACAGCATTGAGCTTCGCCGGGCCTGACAAGGTTCGCTTCAAGTACAAACTCGAAGGATTGGAGGTCGCGTGGGTGGATGCGGGGACGAAACGCCTGGCCCAGTACAGCTATCTGCGGCCGGGCACCTACACCTTCCGGGTGATCGCCTGCAACAATGACGAGGTGTGGAATGACGCGGGGGCTGCCTTAACTTTCACAGTCCTGCCGAAAGTCTGGCAAACGGGGTGGTTTAGGGCTGTTGTTTTGGTCCTGGGAGCGGGCGCCGTAGCGGCGGGAGCGATGTGGCCGGCGCGGCAACGGGTGCGCCGGAGGTTGGAACAGTTGGAGCGGCAGCGGGCGCTCGAACGTGAGCGGTCCCGCATCGCCCGGGACATCCATGATGATCTGGGAGCGAGTCTGACGCGAATCACCTTGCTCAGCCAAAGCGCGCGGGCCGAACTCGATGACCGGCAGGCCGCCGCGGCGGACGTGGACCAAATCTACAGCACCGCGCGCGAACTAACGCGCGCGATGGATGAAATCGTCTGGGCCGTCAACCCGCAGCACGATACGCTCGACAGCCTGGTGGCGTATCTCGGGCGCTTCGCGCAAAGCTTCTTGAGCACCGCCGGCATTCGCTGCCGCCTGGATGTGCCGTTGCAACTGCCGGCCTGGGCGCTGACGGCCGAGATACGGCACAACGTCTTCCTGGCCTTTAAAGAGGCCCTGAACAATGTGGCCAAACACGCACAGGCTTCCGAGGTCCGGATTTCCCTCGAGTTGCGACCAGACGGATTCATGCTGGTGGTGACCGACAACGGGCGAGGCTTTAAGTGGAACCCGCGGAAAGGCCAGCCAACTCCCGCGGCAGACGACTCGCGTTCGGCTGCGGGCAATGGGTTGGTGAACATGCAGAAACGTCTCGAGGAGGTCGGGGGCTGCTGCGGATGGGACACAGCGCCGGGAGAAGGAACGCGAGCCAAGCTGGTGGTCGTGGTCAAGTCGTGAGTGTCATCAAAAGACACGACACCCCATTCTTCGACCATCGGTGTATAGCTATAGCATAAGCATGGCGATAGCCGTATCCATAGTCGAGGACGACGCCCAGGCGCGAAGAATCTTTGCGAGCTGGATTACCGGCGCGTCCGGATTCCGCCTGGCAGGCGATTGGGGGGACGCGGAAAAGGCGATCGAGGCGCTGCCGGCGAAAAAGCCGAACGTCGTCTTGATGGACATCAACCTACCCGGCATGAGCGGCGTGGACGCCGTCAAACGGTTGAAGCCCCTGTTGCCAGAAACTCAATTTGTGATGCTGACGGTCTATGAAGACGCCGATCACATCTACAATGCGCTGGCGGCGGGTGCCACCGGCTATCTGCTCAAACAAACGCCGAAAGCGGAGTTGCTCAGCGCGGTGGAGGATGTGTACAAAGGCGGCTCGCCGATGACCAGCAACATTGCCCGCAAGGTCGTCCAGTCGTTTAAACGAGCCCCCGCGTCGAGCGGCCACGAGCTGTCGCCGCGCGAACAGGAAGTTCTGGACTTGCTGGCCCGCGGCTATCTCTACAAGGAAATTGCCGAGCGGCTCAACATCAGCGTGCCCACCGTCAATACCTATGTGCGCCGCATGTATGAAAAGCTGCAAGTGCAGTCGCGCGCTCAAGCGGTGGCCAAATACGCCCACCTTTCGGACAGCGAACAAAGACCGTCCGCCGCCTCCCGAGCCCGCCAACCAGGTTAATCCCCGATGTCATCTGTTTTAATGACATGCCATTCTTCCCGTTCCTGTTAGCATCACCAGCAGTTGACCGTTTGCCATTATGAAGACCCAATCCGCTCGGCAAGAAACTTGCGCCATGTCCCGGTTCGCAGCGCGGGCAAGCACTAGCTCATGGCAATGCTTCCCTGTGTTGCGACTGCAGCCTGGCCGGTTTCGTCAAAGCGGACTAAACCTCAAAGCCAAAAAGAACTCAATATGAGACAACAAACAAAACTACAGCAGATCACCTCAGCCATAGCCGGCCTCGCCTTGATTGCGTCGGCCAGCATCGGCCTGGCGCAAAACACCAACCCAACCAACACCTTCGATACGAGTTCCAGCACCGCCTCATTTGTAACGTGGTGGGGACCGCCGAGTCCGGTGATGACTTGGGATGGCACTCTCGATGCCGCCAATGACCCAGCTTCTGGTTCGGTGCGCTACGAAGAGGCCTTTACGGGAACAGCCGGCGAGCAGTTCCAGACGTTCTTCACCATCGCCAACCGCTGGGGCTGGGACGGCGGTTACGTGCTCGATGCCACGACTTACACGAATTACTCCTTTGACATTAAGGTGGACCCAAGTTCTGGCCAGCGGTTGTCGAACAACGATTACGGCCCTCTGGAGATAGGCCTCGTCACTTCAGGTTGGGGCACGATAGGTTTGCCGACTTACACCATCCCGCTGAGTGCGACGAGTTGGACGCACGTAGCTCGCCCCTTGGATGGCACCCTGGCCAATATTGACAAAGTCGTCGGCTTCTTCTTCAAGATGTGGTCCAACGGCCAGCATACCAACACCCTCACCTTCAACATTGACAACGTAATGCTCACAAAGCCCACGGTACCCGTCGTCATCCCACCACCGAGGGTAAACCTGCAGAAAGCGATTCCCGGGTTGAACTTGATCACGACAGCAGCGAGCGGCCAATACGGGCGGCAGAGCATTCGCACCTTGAACCAAGGCTATTCCTGGGTTGATAGAACCGGCCCGGTCTCCTACGCGATTAACATCAAGGACGCCCCGACCGGCTCGGCTGGAGGATTTCAGACTCACATATTCCTGGTGCCTGCGGCTGGCGCTCCATACGGCTCGGGCGACTCGGCAATTGATTGGAATGCCACAAATGTCTTCTGGCTGAATATTCAGGGCGCAGGCGCGCAGTTGATGTATAAGACCAATCAAGGAAGCGGCAATGCGATGTTCTGGAATACAAACCCGACCAACGGACCCGTCGGCACGATAGCGACTCTCGCCGCTCCGTCGCCGATTGGCACCTGGACGCTCACTTTCCAGGACAATACGAACATCACCCTCACGTCGCCAGCCGGAGGCACCACCAACGTCTCGATTACCCCGGATGCCGCCGCCCTCTTTGCCGACCCGCTGTTCGCACATTTCGGGGCGCAGCCAAACGACGCGGCTAACATCGGCCTCAGCTCCACAATCAAGCGTATTTCGACCACCAACACCACCGACGCGCTGGACGACAGTTTCCCGGGCCCCGGTCTGGACTCCACCACTTGGGGCACGGCGGCCGCTGACGCGGCCGGCATCGTTGTCGTTCCTGGCGACAGCGCATACTGGTTCTCTTGGACGCTGCCAGCCAGTTCGGACTCCTACGTCATGTCGAAGTCGTTGCTTGGAGGCACTTGGAATGACACCGGCCTGGCAAACAGCATCTTGATTGGCACGCACCTGCAGGTCTTGGTTCCCGTCTCCGCCCTGCCATCTGCAGCCAGCGGCTACTTCGCCCTGGGCAAGCGAGCTTACACCAAGCTTCAATTGCTGATGCCCGGCGAAACGGCCGCCCCCGGAACTCCGTCAGGCAAGGCTGGCACTCCGGACGCGCAGACCATCGGCGTTCCGTTCAATGTGACTGTGAACGCCGTTGATGCCGCATGGCATCTTGTAAAGGGCGCAACCAACATGGTCAGCATCACGAGCAGCGATATAACTGCAACGCTGCCCGCCGACGGCGCTCTGATGACGGGCACCGCCACGTTCAGTGTCACGTTCGGCACCGCCGGCATCTGGACCGTTACCGCCACGGACGTCACGGACGGAACCAAGACGCCCAACACGGGGACGCCCACGACCGCAAACTGAGGCGTTGAGCGACGACAATTCGACGCATCGCCGGGCGCCGGGTTTTTCCGGTGCCCGGTTTTCTTTCGTAGAACTGCGGCATGACTCGGTCCAACCAAAGCCGAAGGGTTCTGTTCCGTGCGGCCTGTCTCGGCAGCGCACTTTGGGCCGGCTTGATCCAGTTGCTCGCACAGTCGCCACTGGCGGTGTACACCGACAATCTGGTGAACGGTTTCCAGGACTGGGGCTGGGCCTCGCGCGATTACGCCAATCCCTCGCCGCTCCACTCCGGCACCGCCTCGGTGGCGGTGACCATCCCAGCGCCGTGGCAAGGGCTCCAGGTTTATCATCCTGACATTGACAGCAGCCGATGGTGAATGGCCTCACAAATCGGCATCCGGCTTTCTACGCCGCCAAGCTCATGCAACACTTCGCGCCGCCCGGCGACACCATCCTCAGCGCCTCGAGCGATTACTCGTTGCTTGCGGCCTATGCTGCCCGTCGCACCAGCGGCGCGCTCTCGCTGCTGGTTCTCAACAAGGACACCACCACCGCCTTCAATGCCCAGATTGCTTTGACCGGCTTTAACCCCAGCGACATGGCGACCATTCGTTCCTATGGAATCCCGCAGGACGAAGCCACCCGCACCAACGCGCCGGCAGCGTCGCAGGACATCGCGACCAATAGCTTTGCCGGTGCCAGCGGCAGTTTCACTTACAGTTTTCCTGCGTTGTCACTGACGCTCTTCACACTTGTGCCGGCCGCTCCCAGCCTGGTGATCCTGCCGCCAGCCCACCAACCCGGTCGTCAATTTGTCTTCCAACTCCAGGGCCAGCCGGGTGTGCGCTACTTCATTCAAAACTCCACAAACCTGACAGCATGGAGCACGGTCTCGACCAACGTGCTCGCCGGCAACACCGTTAACGTCACGAACCCTGTGCCGACAGGAGCCGCGAAAGGCTTCTGGCGCGCCGTGTGGCAGCCATGAGAGGCCTGGCTGAATGCCATACAAACCCGAATATCACTGGTTGACGCACCGGAGGCCTTTGGCTGGTTGGCCTGTGTTGGGCCTCGTCCTGCTGGTATGCTGTGCCGCGACGCTTTTTCCAGCCTGGGCGGCTGATCCTCAAACGGCAGCTCCCCTCGGTGCTGTCAGAGGAACGTCCCTGCGCGAGACCTTCGCGGGAAGGTTCATAATGGGTGTGGCGCTGGATGGCTATCTGCCGACGGAATACAACCCGGCTGAGTTGAAACTGATCCGCACACAATTCGCTGCCATCACCCCCGCGAACTGCATGAAGATGATGCACCTCCAGCGGGAGGATGGGCATTTCGATTTTCGGATGGCCGATGCCCTGGTCGCCTTCGCCACCACCAATCAGCTCAAGGTTTGCGGCCATTGCCTGGTCTGGGCCAAAGACGAGCGCACACCCGAGTGGGTCTTTCGCGATGGCGATAAGCCCGTCAGCCGCGAGCTGCTGTTGCGACGCATGCAGACGCACATCGAGACCGTAGCAGGCCGCTACCGGGGCAAGGTTGTTTCCTGGGATGTGGTCAACGAAGCGTTGGATGATGGCACCAACTTCATCCGGCCCTCGCAATGGGTCGGCACCCTCGGCGAGGAGTTCATCGTCAAAGCGTTCCAGTTCGCGCGCCAAGCCGACCCGGAAGCGGTGCTTATCTATAACGACTATAATGTCGAACTGCCGGCCAAGCGCGCCAAACTCCTGCGCCTGTTGCGATTGCTCCGGGAAAAGCAGGCGCCGATCCAGGCGGTCGGCATCCAGGGCCATTACGAACTGGATGCGGTGCCCTATCAAAACCTCGAGGACACGATTTCCGCCATTCACGGTCTGGGGTTAAAGGTGATGATGACGGAATTCGACCTGGACGCCATCCCCCGAGCCAGGTGGTGGGCGGACGATGGGAAACACC
This sequence comes from Verrucomicrobiota bacterium, assembly GCA_037130375.1. GTDB lineage: Bacteria > Verrucomicrobiota > Verrucomicrobiia > Limisphaerales > UBA8199 > JAPLUA01. The sequence goes on from JBAXTC010000100.1 coordinate 8,011, forward strand.
GCGAGGAGATGGCCCGGCTCAATCCTTACACCAATGGCTGCCCGGCGGACGTGCTGCAACGGCAGGCCGACCAATACCGCAAGCTCTTCAGCATCTTTCGCCAGCACTCGGATGCGATTGCGCGCATCACATTCTGGGACTTGCACGACGGGCGGAGCTGGCTGAATCATTTTCCGTGGGAACGAGTCAACTACCCGCTGCTCTTTGACCGGAATGCCAAACCCAAACCGGCATTCGGCGCTGCACTATCGGAGCCGTGACAATTGAAAGACTCCGGACCGCCCCTACTGGTATTCGATCTCCACGCGTGAGATCTGCGTTTCCTTCTGAAACCGGATGGTCACCGCCGAGCTGTCTCCGGGCACGGCACCGAGCGTGTAAAGCCGCGGCCAGTGGAAGTTGTACATCTCCTTGCCGGCATAGAAATCTTGCGCGCGCGCGGGCAGCGCATCGCCTTTTCCGCCGTCGCTGCCGGCCAGGAATTCGAGCGCGGGCTCGCCTTGCTGGCCAAAGGCATAGATTCGCGCGGCGGTGATTCGGCCTGGAACCTTATAGGCTATCCATGCGCCGGGCGCGCCCCAAAGACGATGGCAATCCTCCTTGTAGTTGCGAGCATCGCTGCTCCTCACCTCCAGCTTTCCGCTTTGACGATACGTGCGCGACAGGTTCTTCAACTCGTCCACCAGCGTGCCACAACGGATTTTCACCGGGCCGACAACGGCGGACGGTTTTGACAAACCCGCCTCGTTGCGAGCGATCAGGCGGTAGCAGAGGCTCCTCCCGGACTGCGCGAACTCGTCCGCGGCGAGCGGATGGTATTGGGCCGCATCGTCGGTGAGTTGATAGCCAATGGTCTGCCAGGGGCCGGCCGGCTTTCCGGCCCGCTGTAGATCATAGCTGGCAGCGCCAGTTGAACCGCGCCACGTGACAATGCCACCGTCCGTCACGCTGAAAAGCTCGGGCGCGGCGGGCACTTCGAGGGCCGGGGCGGGCCGGTCTTGAATGCGCCATGCCTTTTCCCTGACGATGCGCATGAAACGCGCCTCGTCGTAGGGCTCGCCTGCCGGACCGCCGGGCCAGTGGTAGGCCTTGAAGAAATCGCCGCCATAAGGCTCGTGATGCCAATAGTAGCCGCCATCGTTGTTATGGAAACGCAAGGACCAGATCAAACCTCCGCAAATGGCAGGCTCCTGGATAATCGTGTCCATGATGGCGCGCATGCCTTCGGTCGTGATGAAGCCGAATTCGCCGACCATATAGGCTTTGCGGCCGGCCGCGCGTTTCACGCTGGCCTGAATCTGTTGAATCATTGGGACCGGGTCGCCCTGGTAGAGGTGGTCCTGAACGATATCGACGCCGGGATTATCCGGGTCCGTGAAATAGCTTTCGGCCACCAGATGTTTGGAGTCGATCTGCTTTATATACGGGGCCATTTCGCGCACCCATGCCGTGGGCGCCTTCAATTCGTTGCCGAGTTCCCAGGCCAGCACCGCCTTGTCGTCCATGTAACGCGCGCCAGTGAGCGTGTTCACCCGGTGCAGGACCATGCTGACCAGGCGCTTGTAGTCCTCCTTCACCTGCGGGTCAGTGTAAAACTCGTCCTTGGACTTCCCGCGGTAGCCGGCGAACTCTTCGATCCCGCCCCACCAGCTCGACTGGTCGATGAACGGAATGATCAGTCGCACACCCCGGCGATTAGCGGTCGCCAGAACCTGGTCGAGCACCACCATCGCCCCCTCGTCGAGTTTGGTGGCGCCCAGTATGTGCCGGGGCAGGTCGGCCGGATCATTGGTCTTATGCACGGACAGGACGTAGGTGCGCGCAACACGACCGCCCATTTGCTGGATGGTGGCCAGGGCATCGTCGATCTCGAAAGCCGTCGGCAGCCGGAAGCCACTCAACCGCTCAAACCGCATGTCGTCCTCGGTGTAGGTCAGGTTCGGGATATTGAAAGAGATGAAACGGAACGGCTTATCGCCTTCCATCAACTGGCTGCCGCGGACAGTGATGAAGTCGCGAAAAGCGATTGCGGCGTGGGCTTGAGCGAAGGAAAGAATCGCGGCGAATGCAACGGAGACTAGCGAGAGCGTTTTCATTATAGCGTGGTGGGCTGGACAGGCAACGGCTGCTCGCGACGGACAATCCCGCCGGGAGCCTTTTCCAGTTTGTCGTACCAGTTGAATTTGATGATGAGTGACGTCACACCGAGCGTGGCGGCGATTGCCCCCACCCATGACCATTGGCGCAATACCAGATAGATCGGCAAAGCCGTGAGGCAGAGCTGCCACACGATCCCGACCATGACGTTGGCACAGTCCCGGCCGAAGTTCGGATTGGGCTCGAATGCCGGGTCTTCCCGCATGACCTTCTCGCGAATGGGGCCCCAGGCACCCCACGGATTCACGGTCTTGTAAAACTGCTTGAGAATGGCGTCATCCTCCGGCTTGGTCAAAAGTGTGCCAAGGAGGCAGCCCGCCACCGATAGGCTGAAGATCACCGGAAAGGTATAAAGCGGGTTGATGTCGTGGCCAACGAGCCTTGCCGTCAGCTCGGGCACGAACATGGCGCTGACGATGCCGGTCATCATGCCCCAGAAATAGCCGTAGCCGTTGAATCGCCACCAATACCACTTCAGCACGTTGGCCATCACGTAGCCGCCATAAAGTGCCCCGACGATCCACATCATCACGCCCGTAATGCGCGTGGTCAGGAGGCCAAACAGAATCCCCACAAGAAGCACCGCCAGGGACGCCAGCCGGCTCAGATGCACTTCCCGCCGCCCGGATGAGTTGGGATTGATGAAGCGCTTGTAGATGTCATTGACGATGTAGGCCGGCGCGGCGTTGATGGTGGCGGCGAAATTCGACATGAACGCCGCCATCAGTCCCGCCAGCAGAAAGCCAATGACCCCGGTGGGCACGTACTGGGTCAGAACAATCGGCAGCAGCTTCTCGAAGTCCGGCTTGTCCATCCCGCGGAGCTGCGGCATGCAGAAGGCGAGCGCCAGAATCGTTATTCCGGTGATCATCATGTAACGAGGGAAATACAGCACCACATTGACCATGCCGTTCATCATGCAGGCCTCGCGCGGATTGCGCGTGGCCAGCACCCGCTGCATGTCGTAGTTCGGCGCCGGGCCGGCCAGGCTCGCCAGCACGCCTTTGAAAAACATCATCCCGAAAATAATCATGAAGAACTCGTTGCCGTCCTGCCGGATGGCGTCGTTCACTTTGTCGAGAATGCCGGTCCAATCGAGACCAAGTTTCCAGCCGAAAAATGGGTTGGACCAGCCGGCGGGAATCGCCTCTTGAATCATTGCCGGCGAGACTTTCCATACGGCAATGATGCCGATAACAATGGAAGTTAGCGTGAGGATGGTGAACTGCATCACCTCGGTGATGACCACACTGATCATGCCGCCTTTGATGGCGTAAAGAGAAGTCAGACCTAAAATGATGATGGCGTAAATGTTCTCGTCGGTGAAAAGGCCCTCGGTCGCGCCGGTGAACCGCCACGGCAACATCACCACGGCAAACTTGCCGATCCCCTTGAACGCGTAGGCGAGCATGCCGATGACGTTGACCAGCGCAAAAAACACCACGCTCAAATGGGCCAGGCTGGCGCCGGTATCTCGACCGAACCGGGTCTGAATCCACTCCGCGCCCGTGAGCACGTTCGAGCGCCTTAACCAGCCGCTCAGGAACATCATCAGAAAGATTTGGTTGAATACCGGCCAAAGAAACGGCAGCCAGATGCTCTTCAACCCATAAACAAACAGGATATAGACCATCCACATCGTTCCGCTAATGTCGAACATCCCCGAAGCGTCGGAAATCCCCAGCAGGTACCACGGCAGCGACTTGCTCCCCAGGAAGTAAGAGTCCAAATCCTTCGCCCCGCGCCGCGAAACCCAAAGGCCGATCAGAATAACGGTCAGGAAATAGGTCAGGATGATGGCGATATCTACCGCGTGTAAATGCACCAGCCCAGATTGCCAACCGCGCCCCCGCTTTTCGAGAGAAAACTGCGTCGTGAGATTGGTTGCAGGAGGGCTGGCGATCTCCGCCACCATAATGGTGGCCAGTCCGCCCCCCTGAACGGCCTGCCAGATACCGACAGTAGCAGCCGTAGCGGCATTCAGCCGCGTCCAGAGTTTGCTGAATTGACGCGATTCTGCATTAAGCCTAGCTTTGTCCCATGAGCACCGTTGCTGAGATCAAGAGGGCGATTGAAAAGCTCTCACCGCAAGAGCGTTGCGAGCTGGATGCGTTGCTTCATCCCTGGCCGGATGACGATTGGGACCACCAGATGCAAGCGGACGCCGAGCCGGGCGGCAAGCTGCACGACATGATGTCGGCTTCCCGCAAGGACGCCCAAGCCGGCAAACTCATGGACTTTCCCCCTCGCGGGCAGAAATGAAGTCAAAGGTTGACCCCGCGTTCTGGCGGCGGTTCAACGGGCTGCCGCTGCAGGCCCAACAACTCGCCCGCAATGCTTTCGCGCTGTGGCTGAAGGACCCATTCTATTCTTCACTCCGGTTCAAGAAACTCAAAGGTGATTTGTGGTCTGTCCGTATCGGCGACCACTACCGCGCCACGGGTTGCTTCCTAACTTCCGACACATTTGTCTGGAACTGGATTGGCACGCATGAAGAATACAACAAACTGTGACTCTTGCCGCAGACTGCAGTGGTCTGTGCTGGCAGCCGTGGCCGCAGCTGCCCTGGGCTGGTATGAATGACGCCCTTGCCGTCTCCCACCTTCCACTTCTGCTCGACCTTGAGAAACGGCACCCCAACCCCAGCCCAAGTTGTCGGCGAGAGACTTATGTGCGAGGTTTGCCTCAACTGATGAAGCGAATCGTGTTATTGTCCCTGGCCTGGCTGCTGAGCAGCGGCGCGGCTGGGTTTGCCCAAACGAAAAATATGAACAACCCGACCAACCATGTTGAAATCGCCACGCTCGGCGGCGGCTGTTTCTGGTGTACCGAAGCGATGTTTCAAATGCTGCCCGGCGTGAAGACGGTGGCCAGCGGCTATGCAGGCGGGACCAAAGAGAACCCGACTTACAAAGAGGTTTGCGGCGGCGACACCGGCCACGCCGAGGTCATCCAGATCGAGTTTGACCCGAAAGTGATTTCTTATGAAAAGCTGCTGGCGACCTTTTGGGAGGCGCATGACCCGACCACGTTGAACCGCCAGGGCGCAGACCACGGCACTCAATACCGCTCGATCATTCTCTACCGCAGCGAAACGCAGAAAGCGGCTGCCGAAAAATCAAAGGCCGAAGCGCAGAAACATTTTAAGCAGCCAATCGTCACCGAAATCGTGCCGTTGAAGACATTCTACAAAGGGGAGGACTATCATCAGGATTATTACCGCAGCAATCCCAACCAGCCTTACTGCCGCGCCGTCATCCAACCCAAGGTGGAGAAGTTCGAGAAAAAACTGCGCGCGGAAAAGCAATAACCCGGAAACCTCACTCAGCCTTGACCGCTCGATTCCCATTAACTCCCGGCGCTAAAGCAGGATGTTAATGACACGGGTCTCGATGGGGCGCGGTCTCGTGAACTATCCAGACTGCCAAAGCAAAAACGGCGGCCCGCTTCCGGACCGCCGTTCCCAACCAACTCAACCAACTCAACCAAGAATCTAAATCCCTTTTCCGATCATGAACTTCACCAGGTCCGCCACGCGGCAGCTATAGCCCCACTCGTTGTCGTACCAGCTCACCAGCTTGAAAAAGCGCTTGTTCAGCTCGATGCCGGACCCCTGATCGAAAACCGACGACGACTTCGAGTGGATGAAGTCCGAGCTGACCACCTCGTCTTCGGTGTATTCGAGAATGCCCTTGAGGTAAGTCTCGCTGGCCTTCTTCATCGCAGCGCTAATCTCGGCGTAACTGGTCTCTTTGACGGTGCGGACGGTGAGGTCCACAACCGAGACGGTGGGTGTCGGCACACGAAACGCCATGCCGGTGAGCTTGCCTTTGACCTCCGGCAACACCAAACCCACGGCCTTGGCCGCCCCGGTCGTCGAGGGAATCAGGTTCAGCGCCGCGGTCCGGCCGCCTTTCCAGTCCTTCTTGCTCGGGCCATCAACCGTCTTCTGCGTCGCGGTGTAGGAGTGGATGGTGGTCATGAGGCCCTCTTCCACGCCGAAACCTTCCTTCAGCAGCACATGCACAATCGGCGCCAGGCAATTGGTCGTGCAGGACGCATTCGAGATGACATGGTGCGCCTTCGGATCGTATTTGCCTTCGTTGACACCCATGACGATCGTCGGGCAGTCGCCTTTGGCCGGCGCCGTGATAATAACCTTCTTCGCGCCCGCAGCCAGGTGGCCTTTGGCCTTCTCGACATCCGTGAACAACCCGGTCGATTCGATGACAATATCGACCCCCAATTGCTTCCAAGGCAATTGCGACGGGTCTTTGGCGCTGACCACCAGTATCTTCTCGCCATTGACGATAAGCACATCGGCGTCCGGCTTGTCCGCCGCGGACTTCTCCGATCCAACGGTGCCGGTGAAACGGCCCTGAATGGAATCATATTTCAGGAGATACGCCAGGTTGTCGGCCGGCACAATATCACCGACGGCAACGACTTGGACATCTTTCCCGACCAGACCTTGTTCGACCATCGCCCGGAATACCAGACGACCAATGCGGCCGAACCCGTTAATTGCAACTTTGACTGCCATAGTTCGATTTCAGACTAAAATAAATGTAAAATCAGCACGCGTAAACTAACCCGCGACGCGCTCGGGGTCAACGAGGAATTTGTTGGCGTTTTGACCGGACCGGTCTCTTGAGAAACCTGCCCGCCCGTGACGGCCGCAGACCATCACGTGATACCTTGCGCCCGGATAGTGGATGCGAATCGGCCGAGTCATGGTCCGGACAGATGACCGCGCAGGCCCCCCGCCGGTCAAGTCCGATATGTCATTTTCCCAGGCCCCCTTCAATCGCATTTCTGTTCCAGCGCAGCAACGCGGTCAAAGACGGTTGTGGCACAGTGGCTACACGCCTCCTTGACCGTCTTCCAATCCTGCCACCTGGGAGCAAGATTCTTGTATTCGGTCAATCGCGTTTCCTCCAAATCGTAGGGGAGGGGATTGGCCAGTTGAATCTGCAATTGCTGCAACGCCGATTCGCCGTTGGGCTGGGGATACAAACGATCAAAATCGATCAAAGCCTGGGCGGTCTTTTCCTCGCCAAGCTGATCTGACAGAGCCACAAAATCCAAGTAGTCGCGCGTCGCATTCCGTTTCAAAATCAGCGCGCTCTTGATCCGCAGGATTTCCTTTTTCGTTGGGACGGTTAGCGCCTGTCCACCACAGTTGACGACCGTGGTTTCCAGGGGTTGCTCCCGAATCAACTTGCCGATGAATCATGGCCGTTCGCGCCTGAGTTTCAACTTGCCCCCATTCCAACCCATCCCACGCGAGGCGTCAACTCCAGATGTGAGGAAACCCGGCTGCGGCAGGGTGGTTTCAAGAAATCGTAGCCGCCGACGGCAGTCGGCGCTAACACTC
>JBAXTC010001000.1:0-2458 GCA_037130375.1 Verrucomicrobiota bacterium
AACCCTCGAGGTAGCGCTCGTATGCCCCTTTTGCGAGCCACGCCTTGGCCCCGGATTCTTTGGACGGCGGCAGGCAGTTGGCCACGGCGAATTTAAGCGGACCGGGCAGACTGGACTGCACCCAGTCAACTGAGTCCGCAGGGAGCAGGGTCGGTTGGAGGGTCGCGTCTTGAAGGTCGTGCGGGCGAGGGAAGAACCATGTGCGCTCGTCTTTCACCGGAAACGGGCCGGCCGTGACGAGCGAACCGAACTTGCGGTCGCGCTGCGCGTTTTCGGCGTAAAGGCCACGTGCGCCGCGCCGATGCGTGTGCAACGTTCGGGAACCGTCGCCATCAAGTTTGGCCCGGTGCAAGGCGGCATGAAACGCGGCATTGATGACGTTGGGCAACGGCCAGCCCGCACCGTGGCCCGCAAGCGAGCCGGTCATGGGCCGGCCATCGCGGAAGAAAAGGACATCCGTGGGCTGGAGGAGAATGATGTTCATGGCGATGTCTTCTGTGGGGCCTGTGGGTCAGGTCGGAGACCTGACGGTTCGGGCCTTCTCTGAAGGCCCGGGGCTTGAGGAGCAAGGGTGGGAGGAGGAATCACGGAGTCGGAGACTCCCTGAACCGGCTGGCCGGATGCCTGCCCCAGTTTCTCTGCGGGTGAGTTTGGCCTCATGTTTTGTCCTCCGTCGTGATGCGGTTGACAAAGGCAACAGTCTGGCACAGGCCAATAACGCCACGGAGTTTTGTCTCCGCTCCCTTCAGTCGGTCGAGATACTGCGTCAGCAGGCGAAGGATTTGCTCTGTCACTCCGTTCGTCCACGCCGGGCCGCGCTGGCGGCCACAGGCAACAGCAAATTCACGCTGGATGATTTCGCCGGCACCCGCCTCGAATTCGGGTGTGATGGTCATCTTCGCCAATCCGGTCTGCTCCGTCAAATAGGGATCGAGCAGCTCAACCACGCGATACGGAAACTTGCTGCTAAGTTGATTCGCCCGGAGCGCCCCGGCCAAGGCGCGGTAAAGGTCCAAGCCACCGTTCGTCCACTTGCAACCCCACTCGACGGTTTCCCCCGAGCGCTTAAACAGGGTGACAGCGACGGCGCTGCGTCCGAGTTGATTCTTGGCGCGCTTCTCGGCAGCTTGCGCGGCCCGAACCACGTCCTGCAGCGGTGCTTTGAAGTGCGCGATGGCGATGCCGACGGAGGCATCAGCCGCGGGGCCGGGGACGATCATGGGGACGAAGTGGCCCGCGTGGTCGGCTTGTGTGTCGCCGCTCAGAACAAAACCTGGCGCGGCCGCTTTCAGCAGAAACCGAGCCTGAGCAAGCTGATGGAAATACTTCTTTCGTTCAGGCGGCAACTGTTCAACCGCATGAGCGAGCTGCTCCTCCAAGGCCGTCTCACCGCGAAAGGCCGTCCGCAGCGCAGTTGCGCAGGCGAGCGCCGTATCCGCTGGCAATAGGGCCACCACATCGTCGCCCCCGGCGTAAATAAGCCGGCCGTCAAAGGCCTCGATGATCGGCCGGGCACAGATCAAGGCGAAATTTGAAAGCGCTTCGCTGAACTGCAGATGATAGCTGGGCGAAAGCGGCCGGTTGGCAGTCAAAAAGCCCTTAAACTCAGCCCGCTCGAAATAGACTTTCGAGCCTTGGCGCTGCTTTGAGCCGTCCGCGTAGTCGGCGAGCTGGATCCCGAAGCAAGGTGTCTTCTCCCCGCTTACCCATTTGCCGATCTCGTCGCCATCAAATGTAAGTACAGCGAAGTAATTCTCAGAGGGATTGGCATCTTCGGCGGTTTCGTCATCACCGCAGTCCTCCTCGGGCCTGTGGGCGGCGACACCACGGGTATTGGGCATGTGGAAGGCTTTTGAACCGGTTTCCAGGCTCCAAGGCGCTTCAGCCAGATACGCGAAATGCCAAACCCGTTTTATCAGGGTTGTGGCGCCAATCCAATCGGGGTGTTTGAAAAGCGATCCCCATAGACCGCCGAGCTTCCCGGCCCGCTCGGACCATGTGTTCCCTCCTGCCACAGCCTCCTCGCGCCCGGTAAGAGCATCTTTGTTGCAGAAAGTTCCCGTCTCCCAGCCGCCGGAGGCAGCGGCAGAAAAGGTGCGCGTCTGCCGGGCCGCGTCGAGTTCCCACCCGTTCAGCGCAAGAATGACCGACCACCCCAAGCCTATGTTGTTAAGCTTGGTTTTGTTGTCGTCGGTGTAGAATCGGCGGTCCCGCTCACTCAAGAGCATTTCTTTTTGCGCCATGTCCACCACCCTCTGAACTCGTCCGCGCGCCTTCTCGATTGGCATTCCGCCGCCAAACCCAGCGGCCAGCCCAAGCGCGGCATCGAGCGTTTCCGGCCAGGGTGTGGCCTGCCAGGAAAGCGACAAAAACTGTTCGACTTGGGATTCGAATCTCGTTTTGCGTGCCGGACCAGTGATCCCTCCTTCGTCGTTGGTCAACCCCTCTTTGGCACAAG
>JBAXTC010001001.1:0-2457 GCA_037130375.1 Verrucomicrobiota bacterium
AAATGTGCAGACTTTGCACTGTTTGGCTCCGACTGCGTGCAGCCCTCTCGGAATAAATCACATAAGTAAGATAAGGTTCATCAACACACCGCCTTCGCCAAAGCAGTAAGCATCGTTTCGGCGCAACTCCTGCACAGCCCAGCCCTCCCGTGTGCAACAAGGCAGCTTTGTTGCCAACTCAATAGTTCCATTCTCGATACCCCGCGCAGGCACCCCGCCCCGCTTGCCAATCCTTCACTCCGCTGCTCTCTCAGTGGCGCGCTCCCCCTCCAGCAAACCATACTGCTTCAGCTTATATTGCAACGCCCGCCGGCTGATCCCCAGCGCTCGGGCCGCTTCCTCGCGATTGCTGGTCACTTGTGTCAAAGTTTGGCGGATGAGGAGCTTTTCCACTTCCGCCAGCGGCGTGCCAGGGCGCACCGTAAACGTCGTGACGCTGCGATCATAATCACGCAAGAAATCGGGCAAATGATGGACATCCACCACCCCCTCGCGACAGGTGATGACCACACGTTCAATCGCATTGCGCAGTTGCCGGACATTGCCCGGCCAAGAGAACCGCTGACAAAGCTGCAGCGCCTCGGCGGACATCCGCTTGCGCCGCCGTTTGTGCTTGGCAATGAACTGCTCGAAGAAGCGCTCGACCAAAAGCGGTATGTCCTCCGCCCGCTCACGCAACGGGGGCATGACGATAGGCACAATCTGGAGCCGATAAAAAAGATCGTCGCGGAATTTGCCTGCCGCCACCGCCTCGTGGAGCTTCTTGTTCGTGGCTGCAATCACCCGCACATCAACCCGAATGAGTTGCGACCCGCCGACCATCCGAAATGCGCCATCCTCCAGGACGCGCAGCAGGTCCCCCTGCCCTTTTGGCGAAAGGTCCCCGATCTCGTCCAGGAACAAAGTGCCGCCGTCCGCCAGTTGAAACCGCCCCGGCTTGTTGGCGATGGCGCCGGTGAACGCGCCTTTGACATGACCGAACAATTCGGCCTCCAACAACTGCTCGGCCAGGGCGGCGCAGTTTACAGAAATGAACGGACGGTCGCGCCGCGCGCTCTGCTGGTGGATTGAGCGGGCGACGATTTCCTTGCCCGTTCCGCTCTCGCCTTCAATCAGGGCCGTCACATCGCTGTTGGCCACCTCCTCGACCAGCCGCGCGACGGCGCGCATTGCTTCCGAATCTCCCACGAGCAAGCCGGGCTCGGCGCGGGTCTGCAATCGCAATCGAAGTTCGTTGTTTTCCGCCACCACGGCCTGAAACTCGAGCGCCTTCTGCACCAGCGCCCGCAGCCGTTTCATGTCGATCGGCTTGGAGAGGTAATCATAAGCGCCCTCCTTCATTGCCTCGACGGCGCTCTCCACCGTGCCATAAGCCGTCATGAGAATGAAAAGGGTGTCGCGACTGCGCGCCCGCACCCGGCTCAGCAATTCCAGCCCACTGAGGCCTGGCATTTTGATGTCGGAAATGACGAGGTTGTAGAGGCGCTCCTCAGTTCGTTTCAAGGCCGCCAGCGCATCCGTCATGGCATCGACGACATAGCCCTCGCGCCGCAAGGCTTCCTGCACGCCCGCGCAGAGCCCCTGCTCGTCATCCACCACCAAAATCGTAACTTTCGCTTTGTCCATTGCCCCTTTGGCTCCTTGGTCCATCTGAGTCATATAGCTGATTCAACCCATTTAGCGGATGCAACGATGCCACTCACGCAGCTTCTTTGAGCGGCAGCAACATGGTAAAAACCGCGCCGCGGGCGGGCGCATTCTGCGCCTGGAGAGTGCCGCCGTGCGCACTGACGATTTGCTGCGCGATCCAAAGACCAAGTCCGCTCCCTTCGCTTTTCGTCGTGAAATACGGATCGAAGATCAGCGCCAGTTTTTCGGGCTGGATTCCGGGACCATCGTCACAGACCGCGACCGAAATCTTCCCGTCCACCACCTCGGCGATCACTTCGATTCGGCCTTTTCGCTCGACGGCTTGCATGGCGTTGATGACCAAGTTGAGCAGAGCCTGGGTCATGCGGACGGGATCGGCCATCACTCGAGGCAGGGAATCCTCCAGGCGGGTGGAGATTTCGATTTCGCGCGCCGCCGCTTCCGGCCGCAGCAACTCGCACACATGCATGGCGATTTTGGAGATGCCGACCGGCTCCAAGTCCAAACCCGATGGACCGGCAAGCCGGAGAAAACGTTCGACGATGCCTTCGAGCCGGTGCAGTTCGCCATGAATGATCTCCAGACGGGGGTTCAACTGCCCTCGCAATTGTGGCGCCAGCGCGCCGAGGTCTTCTTCCAACAATTGGACGTGTATGTCGAGCGAGCTGAGCGGGTTGCGGATTTCATGTGCCAGCCGGCCCAGCAGCCGCGCCAGCAGATCCCGCTTTTCCGCCGCGGCCAACTGCGTCGCATCCTGGCCGAGGGCTTTTGCTAAAATGCTTTCCACTGCGCCACAGCATAGTTAAC
>JBAXTC010001002.1:0-2451 GCA_037130375.1 Verrucomicrobiota bacterium
TCGGCCTTGCCAGAGTCGTAGCGCAGGTTTTCCAACCTGCCGTATCGCCGACTTTCAGTCGGCAGACCGTCCGAAGGCTCCCCGCCGTGTTCTTCCATCCTTGGCCACTTTCGGTGCGTCAGCAGGTATCAACCTGCCCCACAACAGCCTGTCACCTTCGCTGCTCCCTCCACACGCAGGCAGCCGCGTAGAAAAATCTGAGATGCGCTCGAGGTTTTTGGTGAATCCCGTTCTGGCTGGCTTTTCGGGCGGAGTCGTGAAATAGGCGAAAAACGAAGGCTTTTGAGCAAGACGGGGCATCGAAGGCCCTTCATTGTAAGCGATTCTTACAGGCTTGATCCAGCCCTGGAGCAGCGGTGGCGTGGCGCTACCGTGTGTGCGCACTCGTTTCGGACGGCCAAGAAGCTTTCCATCTGTGCCTCCATTGTGTTCTCACTCATCTGTAGAATTCGTTACTTGTGGTCTTAACGAGTGCGTTTGGCAGTCTGTTTGCCGGGGCGCCTGCCGTTCTTGGATGCTCTGTTGGATCTATATGGCGTTGGCTTTTCCTCCAAGGCGTAGGTCGGAACCGCCGTGGCTACTCCGGCCTTTGGCTGTAATTCGATTTGTATGGTTGCGTGGCTGAAGAGGGAGCCATTCTCGTTCATGAGCCGAGAGGCGGCCATGCGGCAGTATTCCGTGTCGAGCTCGATCCCGATGCTGCTTCTCCCGGTCTTGAGCGCTGCAACCATGGTGGTGGCTGTGCCGCAGAAGGGGTCAAGCACAATGTCACCCACGAAAGAGAACATCTGGACGAGGCGCGATGCCAGCTCGAGGGGGAAAGGGGCGGGATGCTCCTTGGTGGTGGCGCCGCTGAGGTTCCAGAATTGCTGGAACCAACGGTTGAACTTATCTTTTGGGACCATGCTGAGCTGCCGTTGCTGCTCGGTTGGTTTCCGGTACCCGCCCGGCTTCCGCTGCATTAGAATGAACTCGATGTCGTTCTTGATGATCGCATTTGGCTCGTAAGGTTTGCCGAGAAATTTGGACCCGTTGGACACTTCGTATGAGGCGTTGGAAATCTTGTGGCAGATTATCGGGTTGAGATTGTCGAAACCGAGGCGACGGCAGGTGACGCAAATATCGGAGTGAAGTGGGACGACGGTGTGGCGGCCAGCATTTTCCCGACGGGACAGGCAGACATCACCGACCACGCAAACCATGCGACCGCCAGGAACAAGTACCCGGAAAACTTCGCGCCAGACTTTTTCAAGCTCCTTGACGAACTGTTCGTAATCGGCGACGTGACCGAGCTGGCCCTCGGACTCGTTATAGCGCTTGAGTGTCCAGTACGGGGGCGATGTAACGACGAGGTGGACGGACTCGTCCTTGAGGAAGGAGAGGTTTCGAGCGTCTCCCTGGACCAGTTTGTGAGTTGAGGGAAAATCCTCCGGCAGGGCTGCGCGGGGAACGGCAACGTTCGGGGTGGGGTATTTCATAGCTCCTTAATGCGGCCTGAAAATGCCGCGGCCTGCGCCACGAGTGCCTTGGCGAATTTCTCGAAAGTCAAATCAGGTGCTGGTTCGACGTAGTCACCTTTGATGCCGGCCTCCGAGCCTGAGAGAAAGAAGGCGGCAGAATCGTAATGGCGCTCGAGAACGAGTCGGCGGCAGAAAAGTTCGTAGCGTTTCGCATACGAGGAGTTTCGGAACTCCTCGAAAACCTTGAAGTGAGGTTCCGCTGGATGATTCGCGTCTGCCAATAGAAGCGAACGGCCTCGCGGACGTGCTGGGGCAGATCAGAAAGGATGCTGGCTGTTTTGGGCATAACCGATGGAAGAGTATCCCTGCTGTTCCGGGCAGGTCAACGAGCGAATCCGGCTGAGCTCCGATGCGTATGGTTGATTCACGAATGCGACAATACCTTGGAATACCGGACGGTTACGAGGGAGAAAACTTTTGCAGGGCGTCGGCAGTGACCAGGGAGCCTTCGAGGTTGGCCCGGCGGAGCAACTCCTGGACCGCGCGAATCTCATTGGAGCCCTCGGCCACGAGTTCGGATCCCACCCAGCGTCCGTCTTTGACCGAATAGGCGCTGATACGCAATCAATAGAGGGGGCGGAGGAAACGAAGTGGGTGGCCTGATGACCTTTTGCCACGACGATCGAAAGGGCAGATACACTCGAAGCCATTGGCCTAATCATGTTCGCGCCTCCGCTCTACTCAGACCATCTTCTACAACGACCCGGAATTCGGTTTCAGGTTCCGAATCCAACCGAAAACCGATGAACAGTGAAACGATTACTTTAAGATTCGACCCCGACACCGCCAGTAGTTAATAAGGACATTGGTGTCGAGGATGCGGAATCTGCGTTTCCCCATAAGCACGCCTACTTCATGCAGCCATTTCCGCGCGGAACGCCGGAAGCGAGACGAGCAGGTGCGGCCACGAACTTTCCAACTGGCGCAGGAC
>JBAXTC010001003.1:0-2441 GCA_037130375.1 Verrucomicrobiota bacterium
CAACCTTCACGGCATCAACCTTCACGGCATCAACCTTCACGGCATCAACCTTCACGGCATCAACCTTCACAGCATCAGCCTTCACGGCATCAACCTTCACGGCATCAACCTTCACAGCATCAATCCTGGCAGCGGCTCTCTTAAGTTTTCTTGTGTTCTTTATCATAGATACCATTAAAACAATCCATTCTCGAATACGTTCAAAAAAAAGTCTAGTCAACCGCATCGCCTCTGAGCAAAGCGCGTGCCGCTTTCAGGAATAGCTGTAAAAATGTAGGATTTGCCCATAAGTGATGTCTCGAATTCTCTTTCCGGCAGAATCGCGCTGGCTTTTTTTTGACAGCATGGTCAAAGAGCTTCTTTCGCGCTTTTGATTGCACTCCGCCCGCCGAATCAGGTAAAACAGGTCAGTCAGAAGATCCCCAATGCCTATGAGCAAACATGCGAAAGATTCAAACGGAAGCTTTCACCCGCTGAGCGCGCCGGACTTTTTGCCGTTGCCGCAATTGCGCGACCTCCAATTGCAGCGCCTCAAAGCCATCGTGCAACGCACTTACGATTTCGTCCCCCTGTTCCACAAACGGATGAAGGAGCGCGGGCTGACGCCGCAGGACGTGCGGACCCTCGACGACATCACCCAATTGCCCTTCGCCGTTAAGACCGACTTGCGCGACACCTATCCGTTCGGCCTGTTCGCCAGCCCGATGAAAGACATCGTCCGACTCCACGCCTCCAGCGGCACCACGGGCAAACCCATCGTCGTCGCCTATACTCAGGAGGACATTCAGGTCTGGACCAACGTCATGTTGCGCAGCTTCGCCGCCTGCGGGTTGCATAAAGGTGATGTCATCCAAAACGCCTACGGCTACGGGCTGTTCACCGGCGGTCTGGGCGCGCATTACGGCGCCGAAGCCCTCGGCGCGACGGTCATCCCCATCTCCGGCGGCAATACCCCGCGCCAGTTGATGGTGATGAAAGATTTTGGCGCCACCGCCATTTGTTGCACGCCAAGCTATTTCCTCCACCTGTTGGACGCGGCCCCGGAGGTGGGCGTCAACATCAAAGAACTGCCCCTGCGCGCGGGCATCTTCGGAGCCGAACCATGGACCGAATCCATGCGCCGGCGCATCGAGGCCGACAGCGGCATCAAGGCCTACGATATTTACGGCCTGTCCGAAATCGTCGGCCCGGGTGTCGGCATGGAATGCCAGTGCCAAACCGGCCCGCACATCTTCGAAGACTATTTCTATCCCGAAATCATCAACCTCAAAACCGGCAAACCGTGCCCGGACGGCGAGGAAGGCGAACTGGTCCTCACCACCCTCGGCAAACAAGCGATGCCGATGATCCGCTACCGCACGCGCGACATCACCACCCTGGCTTCCGACTCCTGCGACTGCGGTCGCACCCTCCGCCGCATCAAACGCATCGGACGCCGCGCCGATGATATGTTCATCATTCGCGGCATCAACGTCTATCCGTCTCAGATCGAGACCGCCCTCCTGAAGGCCGAAGGCACACTGCCGCATTACCAAATCGTTCTGACCCGCGAAAAAGACCTGGACGTCATGGAGGTGCAGGTTGAAGTCACCCCGGAAGTGTTCGGCGACACCGTCGGCGCCCTCGAACAATTGCACGAGAAGCTCTCCCGCTCCATCGAAACCACCGTCGGCGTCCGCGCCAACGTGCGCCTGGTCCAGCCCCGCACCATTCAGCGCAGCGAAGGCAAAGCCAAGCGTGTCATCGACCAGCGAAAAATGTAATCCCCACCTCCTATGAAAATAAAACAACTCTCCCTGTTCCTGGAAAATAAACCCGGCGCTCTCAGCCGCCCCGTCAAACTCCTCGCCAAAGCAAAGATCAACATCCTCACCCTCTCCATTGCCGACACCCAGCAGTTCGGCATCTTGCGCTTCGTTGTCCGCGACTGGGAAAAGGCCAAGCAACTCCTCGAGAAGGCCGGCTTCGTCGTGAAAGTCTCCGACATGGTCGCCATCGAAGTCGCCGACAAACCCGGCGGACTTGCTGAGATTCTGGTCACCCTCGAAAAAGCGCGTGTCAACCTCGACTACATGTACGGCTTCACCCTCAAGAGCGAAGGCAAGGGCCTGCTCGCCTTCCGCTTCGACGACCCGGACCGCGCCATCGCCGCCTTGCAGAAAAAGCGCCTCAGCCCCGTTGACAGCCTCGATCTGTTCAAACGGCTCGAGGGGTAAACCCCCGGTCTTCAGGACCATCGCGAAACCCGTTATGGAGTGCGCCGGCAGAGCCTGCACCTTATACGTATCTTCAGCAACGACGATGTTCCCATCTCCGTAGGAGCGCCATGTTTATAGGAATCGGAATCAACAACGGTCTCCGCAAGCTCCGTCAGGAGCGGCATGGAACCATTCGTCGGATCCCCAATCCGACATGCCGCTCCTGACGGAGCTTGGTTCTCG
>JBAXTC010001004.1:0-2437 GCA_037130375.1 Verrucomicrobiota bacterium
CGAACCATTGTCCGCTGGCACCAATCCGGGTTGGAGCCCGAGCAAATTGCCCGGCGCATCGGGCATATTGTGCTGGGCCAGGTTCATGCCGCCTTGGCTTTTTATTACGCGAACCAGGAGTTGATGGACTGCGAGATGGCAGAGGAACAAGCCGAGTCCGACCGTCTCGAGCGCGAGCACCTTGCCCGACAGCCGTCTCTGGCAGTTCGGCGATGACCATCCGCCTCTTCCTGGACGAAGACACCAGCGACGCCGACCTGCTGGAAGCTCTGCGAATCCGCGGTGTGGATGTGATTGCCGCCGCGCCCTCGGGAAGGAGAGGGCTGCGCGATGACGACCAACTCAGGTGGGCGACCGAGCAACAGCGAGTGCTTTACAGCTTTAATCGAGGCGATTTCTGCAGGATTCACTCCGCAATGCTGCGAGCCGGAAAAAGGCACGCTGGGATTATCCTGGCGGTGCAGCAACGCTATTCCGTCGGCGAGCAAATGCGGCGCCTGCTGCGTTTGACCAGCACGCTCACAACAGAAGCGATGCGCAATCGAATCGAATTCCTGAGCGCCTGGGTCTGACCTCTGATCTCTTGTTTCAGCTTTCTGCTTTCCAAATGTCAGCTTTTCAGACTGACATCTGTCTTTTGACCTCCGTCCTCTGACCTTGCCAGCGGCGGGCAGTGGCCGCATAGTACCAGCGTATGAGCTGCGTGACGATTGAAGATCGAGTGGACCGGTTGGGGGGGGACTATTTCCGGTTGAACCCCGTTTTGGATTTCATGATTCGCCGTGCCCGCCGCCGCCCGGATTGCCTGACGTTGGAAACCGAGTTTGATGCGTTGTTGGTCGGCGCCGAGGCGGTGATTCTCGAGGAGGCCAAGTCCACTCCCTCGATCGAGTCCGCCGATACCTTTGCGGACAAGGTGCGGGCATTCTTTGATTTCTTCCCGGAGTATCGCGGCCGGCGGCTCATTCCCGTGTTTGGCAGTTGGGCGATTGCGGATCCGGTGATCGAGTGGTTGACCCAGCAGGGTATTTACGCCCTGCGCATGGGCGAGGACACCATGGAACTGGCCAACGCCGCGCGACTGGATGCCAGACCTTGATTCATTCAAGTAGTGCCCTGCCGACAATGACTTGCCCGCTATGTTTTTTCTGAAGAAACTGCTCTCCCGGTTCCTTTTCCCTGTGCCTCTCTGTGCGGAATTGCTGGTATTGGGACTGTTGCTCTGGTCGTTTACCAAGTGGAAGAAGCTCGGGCGCGGATTGGTGGTGGCCGGCACAGCATTGTTGCTCGCTTTCAGCTATCCGTGGCTGCCTCGCCTCGCCCTGGGACACTTGGAAGCTCAGTACCCGCCGGTGGCGGAGGACGGAGGACGGAGGGCGGAGGACGGAGGGCAGGGCTTCATCATGGTCCTCGGCGAGGGTTTTTCTGCCGACACCAAGCGCCCGGCCGGTGCGCGCTTTAGCGATGATGGACTCAAGCGGATTTTCGAGGGGGTCCGACTGCATCGATGGCTCACGAATTCGACCCTCTTGGTTTCCGTCCCTGGGTCAAACGTCACCCAGGATGCGAAAGAGCGGGTTCTGGGGGAGTTGCTCCTGGTCTTCGGCCTTCAAACCAACGCCGTGAAGGTTTGTCCTGGCGCGTGGGATACGGAGGACGAGATTCGGTGGTGCAAGAATGTCGTCGGCACGAACCGCGTCATCATCGTTTCCAGCGCCTCGCATCTGCCGCGCGCCATGTTGCTTGTGCGGAAAATCGGGTTGAATGCAGTCGCTGCCCCCAGCGGCTTCCTCGCAGACACGGTGACCCACGAGCCGTTCAGCCCGGATCGTCTGTTCCCCGGCTCGGGCAACCTCTACCACAGTGAGCGGGCGATGTACGAATATCTGGGGTTGGTGTGGGAGAAGGTGCGGCGGTAGGGCGGTGGGGCGGTGTTTCGGTTTGATTGATGAACAACATTGTCGAACAAGCGGGTCTGCGCGTGGCCCGCGCTTTCGAGAACCATCTGGAAAAGGATGGCGGCTGGGACGAAGGGTTGCTGCGCCGGCTCACGTTGGAAATCCCCGGCATTCGCCCGCCTTTTTTTTCGGCCGCACTGCGGCCTGCGCTCGACGAGTTGCGGCGGTTTCGGCACCTCGTTCATCATGCCTACGATCTTGGATTGCGAGAAGACCTCATCCAGAAGCTTGCCGCTACGGTCCAGAGCCTGTGCCGCACGATGGGCGAGACCTGCGAGAATTTCGTCCGTCAGGTGGCGCAGGCTAACAGGTGGAGGTTGCCTGGAGAGGGAATACTGACAAATTGACAAACTCAAGAGTTGAAACGCTGAAATCCTGAAATTGGGAAAGTAGAAAGCAGAAACCGGGACTACTGACCACTGTCGTCCGCCCTCCGTCCTCCGCCCTCCGTCTTCCGCTATCAGCGTTTCAGTTTGTCA
>JBAXTC010001005.1:0-2435 GCA_037130375.1 Verrucomicrobiota bacterium
TCGTGTCTTCGCCGTATGGCCCTGAAACCGTAAGCGTGACCGTGTATGTGCCAGGCTGGGCAAAACTTACGACAGGATTCTGCTCGGTGCTGTCCGGGTTGCCATCGCCGTTAAAATCCCAAGACCAGTTGGTCACACCGCCGGTTGAATGGTCGATGAATGCCACCGATAATGGTGGTGTCCCTGCTGCCACATCCGCCGAAAACTTTGCGAGCGTAGGGACATAATTCATTACCGTGTCCTCGTAAGGGCTTTCCGCCCCATTCGTTGAAACGGCAACCACGGCATAAAACCAGTTTGTTTCCGACGCGCTTGTCGCCCACGAATGACCCGTGCTGAACGGCGAATTCGTCGCCGTCCCCAAAACGCTAAAAAGCGACTCATCCTTCCGGCGGGCATAAACTCGATACGCCGCGACATTCGCGTTGGTCAACGCCTGCCAGGCAAGCCCGCACGTTCCATCACTGGGAAAACTCCAAAGGTTTTGCGGGGCGGGCAACTCGGTCACGAGGGCCAAAGCATTGCTTCCCGAAGCCCCCAGTTGCAGGCCGAACCTGATCTCGTTCGTCGTCCCGATCCACTGTAAATGCTCCATGATGGTTTCGATTCCGACAGACGATGCCACGCTGACTTCAATCGTCTCACCCGGGTACGTTGCGAGACGGACGGAATAGCGGCCCAATGGCGGATTGTTACGCAGAAAGAACGAACTGGTGCCTTCTACCAGGACCGTGGATTGCCCCCAACCGTTACTGTAGGTTTCGCTGATCGGCGATATTCCAGCGCCAGCAAATATCGGATCGGTAACCCACGGAGCGCTGCGTCCTTCCACTCCGATCAAGAGTTGGTTGGTTTGCAGTACGGGTATAGGGCCGGGGCTCTTTGCTCCATCCAGGTTCCCCAGAGGTCGTCCGGCTGTGAGGAATCCCAGGATTTGTGTTTTGAAATGTCCCACCAATGCCAAATGTGCTCCTCCCTGGCCGTCTGCGATGGTGGTGAAAGCTGCTGGGTTCATTGAAGCCGATTGACCGAGCACGGTGCCATCCCCGTTCTTTTTCCCTTTCGCATAATCCCGCGGTGTTCCATGCGGAAACAGTCCTCCTGTCTGGCCGCCTTCAACGTAAATCTGGTTGATTGTATCTTCGCTCGTGGAGCTAAACACCTTGGTCAAAATGTCGCTCGTCAAAGGACCATACGGAATATGGTTCAACTGATACAGGGGATTGCTTTCAACGCCTGGATAGGGAAATGCAACATCACTTGAGTCCGTCAGCACAGGATATACAGGCAACAACTCCTGCAACGATGGAATGCTGGTCTGGAAAAACTCCCTTCTCGCCAGAGGCGTGACGTTCTTCCATTTGCCGCCAGTCCACTGTTCATAGTTGTATGATAAAATGAGCTCGTAAACCCCGGGAGACACCGATGTTGAATCAACATCGGTGTCTCCCCCGAACCAAAGGTAGTACGCCTTGGCTGATCCCTCATTTGGTGTCCCCACCATTGCGAACCGCCCGATGTCTCCCGCATAATCGAGGCTCTGAATATAGGCTCGCGTCATCAAGCCACCCATGCTGTGTGCCACGATGTCCACCTTTTGCGCTCCGGTTTCGGTCTTGGCGCGGTCGATAACAGGCTTAAGGTAATCCTTCCAAGCAACGCGATTATTGCAGTCGGGTGTGATGGCTGGCATGCGCCAATCCCATGGAGCTTCGTAAACCGAAAAACCAGCGGCACGGAGGCTGGCTTTCAAAGCGGACCAACCAACCTCCGTTAGATAGGGAATGCCATATCCCGTTGGAGGAAATAGCTGCAATAGGCTTTGGCTTGTGCAATAGCCTTTGGGCAGCATGGGCAGGGTAAACAACTTGACTTCCGAGCAACTCCCCATCATGCCCGGAACAAGTATCACCGGCGGTCTGGCAAGCTGTAACTCAACAGCCTTGAATGCTGACATCCCGATGGCATTAACCGCAGTGTATTCCGTTACATAACCTGTCTTCTGAGCCTTGATTTCAAACAGGTATGCACCCGCGACTGGAAACACAGCCAGTCCATTCGCATCACTGGTGGCTTGGATTGACGTGGTACCATTATTTAACGTAACCGTTACCCCGCTTAAAGGCGCATCCTGATTCTCTAATGTCTTGACCGTCACACTGATGGCAGACGTTGGACCTTGGACTTGAAATGAATTGCTCTGCCCTTGCACGTGGTTGCTGTCTGTCGTCGTGACAATGATTCGGGTTTGCTGTGTGACGGTGTCGAGGCTCAAGTTGCCGCTCCACGAACCATTCACCAACCGGATCGTCCACAGGCTCACATTGCCTCCTGACTGCGCGCTCAACTGGACCTCCCCATTAAACCCGGTCTGGACAACCGCTCCATTCATCGCCTGAATGGTCACTGCGAATGGGCTGTTAACATTCTGCGGG
>JBAXTC010001006.1:0-2434 GCA_037130375.1 Verrucomicrobiota bacterium
TGATTCACCCGGAGGGTGAGGCTCGCAAAGAGTGTTTTCATCCGTGTTTATCAGGCCCTTATCCGTGGTTCCTGAACTGCCGGATTTAGAATAATTCACGACGAAACAAACGAAATACGCGAAAAACAGACTTCCCCACAGTTAGAGAAAGCAGTCAACAGCCGTAAAAGCGCACAAAGAACCCCAAGAACGGGAGCTATGCCGTCTCGGTTTCTGGGGTTACAGCGATGCCTGATTTCGCGCTCGATCACCACTTCACTGTAGTCTATAGTTCACAGGAATCAACGGGAATTTGTTTGGTTGGGAATTTTAGCGTGTTTAGCGTGTTTAGCGGGCACCCCCACGTTCTACTTTCTTCTTTCCGATTGAGTAATCAGAAACTACGTTCAACTGCATTAAGACGATTGAACTGCTGACGGTAAACCCGAGTGTGGACGAACTTCTGGACCTTGCCCGTAAAGAATCTGGCTTGCGGCTGACCCGATCCGGCAAATCCATAGCCGAAATCATTCCCCTGATGCAGCAACCTCAACAACGGATAGCCCCCCTGCACCAGGGCGCGTGGGCCGTCAGGGAGGAAAGAGCAACGAAACCCAGGCGCTGCAAGGCACGGGCAGCCTCAACGCCGCTGACATCGCGTGGAATCCTCACGCAACCGCAAGAACTGGATCCTGGGAGAAATGCAGCCGCACGCGTTTGGGACGTTTTCCCGCATCGAAGTAACCGTCCACCGCATCAGTGATCATCGCGTCCAACTCGGCGAAGGAGTCGCCTTGCGTGGTAATACCCCCACCACCACGCGGGGCATCCCACCGTGCGACGTAACCACCGGTCTCGGGGCAAGGTTCGACCAGGAAGATGATTTCAGCGATCACACTCATGAGTGAAAACTAACCGCAACACGAAATAGCGTCAATGAGTTCTAAAACCTGCCTCGGGGAGCGAATTGGCCCGGAGTGTAGCGCAGTTGCCGCAACTCGCAACCCCACATCGGCACGCGACACTTTCACCCCTTGATATTCCTCGATCAGCGCGGACGAAGCCCAGACTCTAATCCTAAGAACGGCGTTTCAAACCACGAAATACACGAAACACACGAAAAATGAACCACTTGCAATGCAATGAGTGTTCATCCTGCGGGTGAACGCCCCAGCGTTGTTTTCAGCCTGTCATTACTGGTCAGGTGTGGGTCAGCCCTCCGGCTCCGTGGTCTTGGGGAGGGAGAAACTCCGGGCCAGAGGCCCGGCTAACCGTCAGACCGGAGGCCTGCCCCACTCGACCTGAACGGTTACGACGCAAGTATCAAGCGAACCCATGTTTCTGTCAGCCTGTTCCCAGTTCGGCCTTACCTGTTATCCCGTATTCCGCGGTTCCCAACTCTTCGCGCCCTCTGCGGTCTTGGCGTGAGGTTCTGTTCCCTCTGATATCTGCACTGCTATAGCCGAGATTGCTCGCAGGCTGCGGGCAGCACGTTGCCGAATCCCCCGAAATTGACTTCCGGTCCGAAAGTGGTTAAATGCCTATATGACGGCGACGCTAGAACAAACACAAACTGACCTGCTGAAGCTGCTCGGGATGGTCCAGCAAGGTGAAGCTGTGGTCATCACCAGCCAAGGGCGTCCAGTGGCCAGGCTCACAGGCGTCCCGCAGGCCAGCCCTTCGCTCAGCCGGCAGGCGTGGCTCGCGAAGCTCGCGGAATTGCGCCATCGGCTGGCCACTGACAAGACCGGCTTGACTGTGGAGCACATACTCGACGAAGACAGGGGCGACTGAGAGCATGAGCTACTGGGACACTTCTGCCCTGAGTAAACTCTACCTCGCCGAACCGGACTCGGTGGACTTCGTCCAAAAGGCGGCCAGCGACCCGGTCATAGTCAGGTGGCAATTCGCACATTCGACGCGCTCCACCTGGCTTCATCTCGTTCGGATGGCCAAATCCATCTTGTCGCCACCGACAAGCGCCTGCGCGACGCGGCCAAACTCCTCGGTTTCTCGCTGTTCCCCGCATAACGGACCGCGGTGGTCACCTCCTTTCCGTCCTGGTTTCGCCAGCGGTCTAGTCGGCCGGCCTCGGGTCATCCTCTAGTCGCTCGAGGAATCGTCGAGAGCAGCCGAGCGTCGCTGAGGAAGTGCGCACCTGGAAACTCCCACCACCGCCGACCGTGACTCCCTCCATCGCCCCGCGCGGCACGATCGGGGGATGGGGAGAGATGCCCTTTGCTCGCAGGCATCTCAATTCAATGGCAGTAGGAAACGGGTGAGGGATTCCCACCTGGTCTGGATGCCGGTTGATAAGTTTGGCGCGCAGCGCGAACAACCTTCAACCTTTGTTTGCGGGATGCATATTCCTGGACAACAAAGAACGCGGACGGCTTTCGGCATCCGCGCTTTTGAATTGTTTCCGGCCCATTATTTCTTCGGCGGCAGCTCGCGG
>JBAXTC010001007.1:0-2434 GCA_037130375.1 Verrucomicrobiota bacterium
CTCTGTTATCTCCTGTGAGTTCAGTTGAATCATGGGTTCCAGCTTTTTGAGCATCAAAAAGTCAAAGCCTGGTGGCATTGGACACGATTGTCTGCGCTCCAACTACCCAGTGTGCTGGTTTTGGAAAAATCTAAGATGCGCACCAGCTCGGAAAAAAAGTCTAAATCGGCTTGCGTTTGCGTGAGGCAGTCTCCATATTTGTCCGACAAATCTAGAATATTTTATGGCTGACGCTGCAAACAAATATCCCGAAAACGTCTCTGGCAAGTACTACGTCGATAACCAATGCATCGATTGCGACTTGTGCCGTGAGACTGCCCCCGATAATTTCACACGCAACGAGGACGGCGGTTACTCATACCTCTGCAAGCAACCTGAGTCACCGGAGGAAGAAGGCCGCTGCAAAGAAGCCAAGGAAGGCTGCCCGGTCGAAGCCATCGGCGACAACGGAGCATAGCCGGACGACTCCTTTCTTTCTGCCCGCGGCAAAACGCTGCGGGCTTTTTGTTAGGCTGACCGACTCGATCGAGCGCTGCCTCCGACCAGCTCCGGGGGGCGGCTTGTCTGCCGGTTTGTACCGTTCCCAAAACGCCGCTCCGCCTGTGGGCGGCGCTGCCTGCCCATTGCCCGGATACTTTCTTGTGCCGGGCGCCGGCATGGAATAACTTCCTCCGCTTATGAAAATAAGGTTCGAGACGTTTTTTCGCCCGGTCCTGGTTATTCTCACGGTTCTGCTGGGGTGGAGCCTTTGGGCTGGTGCCCAGACGACCACGAACCTGGATCCCATCATCTTCACCAACCAGCCTTCCTCGCTGGTCCGCAGGATCGAACGGATGGACCAACATTACATGACCTTCGGACTGGATCGCATCGAGCCTCTGCGCGAGATGAAGCTGATTGGCGAGCCACTTTGGAAATACGCCGCCACCCTGATTTACATCCTGCTGGCATTTTACGTTTCCAAGTTCACCGACCTCCTGATTTGCGTCTGGCTCAAAAGACTGGCCGCCAGAACCGATACCAATATCGACGACCTGCTGCTCGGGCTCCTCCACGGGCCGGTCAAGGTGGTGGCGTTCGTGGTCTGCCTCAACCTCGGGTTGAGCATCTTCGATTGGTCGGAGACGGTGAAAGTGCATTTGTCCAAGGGGTTGATTATTGTTGTTGCCGGTTCGCTTACCTACCTGGCCGTGAAGGTCATCAACCTGTTGTTGGATTTCTGGCGACGGCGCTCGATGCAGGAAGCTGACGCCAAATTTGATGACCAGCTCTTCTCGGTCATCCGCAAAAGCCTGAATGCTTTTGCGATTGTTGTGGCCGTGCTCGTGACGGCTCAAAATCTGGGCATCAACATCACCGCCGTGATCACCTCTCTTTCCATCGGCGGACTCGCGGTGGGCCTGGCCGCTCAGGACACCTTGGCTAATCTCTTCGGCGCGGTAGCCGTGTTTGTCGATAGGCCATTCCGCGTGGGCGATCAGATCAAGCTGGACGGGGCCGAAGGCTGCGTTGAGTCGATCGGCATGAGAAGCACGCGTTTGCGCCACTCGGACGGACAGATCGTGGCGGTTCCAAACAAGATCATGGGCAGTGCCATCATCACCAACGTCGCCGAGCGACCCTACCTCAAAACTTCAATGAACCTGGTCCTGGCCCAGCAACTGCCCGCCGATAAGGTCAAACGAGCGCTGGCCCTGCTAAACGAAATCTATCGCGGCCATCCCATGACCCAGGACGTGTGGATTAGTTTCAATCGATTTGCCACGCGCCATATCAACATCCTGATCACGCACTGGTGGAAAGGCACCGACCAACAGAAGTATCTGGCCGGCATGCAGGAGCTGAACCTCGCCGTCAAAGAGCGGTTTGACGCCGAGGGCATTAGTTTCGCATAAAAGTGGCGATATGGACTGGCTCACGAACCTGATCTGGCACGACGGGAGACTTCTCGGCATCGAGTGGGACGTGTGGAAAGTCTTCGGATGGGTCGGGAATGTGGTTTTCTTCTCCCGTTTCTTCGTGCAGTGGTATGCGACCGAGAAGCTCAAGCGCGTGGTGGTGCCCACCGCGTTCTGGTGGCTGAGCCTCGCGGGCTCGCTACTGCTGCTCAGCTATTCGCTCCACAAGCGCGATTCCGTCTTCATCTTCGCGTATGTCTTTACCTGGATCCCCTACATCCGCAACCTGATCATCCACCGGCGCCACGCCGTCGCCCATCTGGATTGTCCCGGTTGCCGCAAGTTATGCCCGCCCCACTCGAACTTCTGTTACTCCTGCGGCACCCCGCTCAACCCAAACCCAAAATAAACTTCCCCCCCCACCCTCCCCCCCTCCCGTACTACGAATTACCGCTAACAAATGCCCCCACCCCCCACCCCCCCCCCCCGCAACCGCCAAGAGCCTCGTAGTGCCCGCCGCCCATTTTATTTCCGCC
>JBAXTC010001008.1:0-2432 GCA_037130375.1 Verrucomicrobiota bacterium
CCGTTGGCGCTCCCGAAGTAACCCGCAATCAGAACTCTCCCGTCGGGTTGGAGAGCGACTCCTTGCACGTAGCCGTCAACGCCCGTTCCCGGATCGAACGTCGCGTCGAACGAGCCGTCCGCGTTCAGGCGCGCAATACCCGAGAGATAGCGACCACCGGCTTCCGTGAAATCGCCTCCAATCAGCACCTTCCCATCGGGTTGAACCGCGACGGCCTTGATCTTGCCCAGGCCGGAATTCTGCGCCGCCGATCCCGCATGCGAGGCCAACAGCGTGCCGTCTGAGGCCAATCGTGCGATGCCACCCCGGGCGGTACCATTGAAAGCCGTGAAGGCGCCCAGCAGAAAGATCTCGCCGTTGGCGCGCAACCGCAGGTCATAGATGCCGTCGTTGGCCGCGACGCCAGGGTTGAACGAGGCATCGACCGTGCCGTCGGTCAGAAGCCGGATCAGGCGTCCGCAGGGCATGGTGTCGAAGCGGGTGAAACCGCCCGCCAGGAGGATCTTGCCATCCGACTGGATCGCGAGCGCCCGAACCTCAGCATTCGCTCCTGCACCGATCTTGACAGAGGTATCGACCGCCCCGTCTGACTTCAATCGGGCCACGCGATTTTGACCGGTTCCGTTGATGGCGGTGAAACACCCGGCCAAGAGCCGTTGACCGCCAGATTGCGTAGCCGTCACCAGGATCGCGCCGTTGAGATTGTTCAGGGATTGGATTTCTGCGCCAGCCTGGGTCAGCGAAAGCAGGTAGTCGGTGTGCGATCCGTCGTCCGCGGGCAACACGCCGGTGATCACGGCGCGATTGGTGTAGGCCGAGTCGGTGAACAGGTCGATATGTTGCACGTAGCCGCCTTTGCCCTGGCGCCAGGCATAGGTGTTGTCGGGCGACCCGTCTGCATTCAAGCGGATCAGTGCGTAGGTGTTGGTGTTGGGCGGATACACGTTCAGCGTGAGGGAACACCCGCCAACGAGGATCTTGCCGTCGGTTTGGACCGCCAGCGTGTTCACCACGCCGGCGGTGGCATCCAGCGTGTTGTAGAACCCATATGTGACGACCGCGCCGTTGGTATCGACGCAGGCGACGCTGTAGCGGCGGTCGCCCGTTCCATTCACGTTCGCCAGGAAGCTGCCACCCATCAGGATCCGGCCATTCCGCAGCGGCACCACGGCCCGAATCTGGCCGCTCAGGTAGGGCAACTGGCTCGTGTTCCAAGGCGGCCTGAACGTGCCATCAGTCGACTCGCCGTCCAGCCGCGCGATCGATGGAAACGGCTGCCCGCCGACCGCATCGAACTCGCCGCAGATGACGATCTTGCCATCGGCTTGGTCGGCCATGGAACGAAAGACCGCCCGCCGTTTCACCCCGCTGCCCAGATCGAAGGTCGGATCCAAGGAACCCTCTTGCGCCCAGCCGAGCGCCGGGGCGAACAATCCGAGGAACATCAACCACTGGCCAAGCCTATGCGACTGCCTCTTACTTGTCATCACCGCCTGTGTTTAGCAAAGGCAGCCGCCTGAGTCAATGAAAAAAGACAACTGGTCGAGTAGAGCGAAGGCACGACCGGTTTAGACCAATGGCTTCCTCTGTATCAGCATAACATGCTGTTTTGTACACTGAAAGACACAGAATCGCCATCTGAACCGTAATGATTCGATGCACCCACAGATGAACACAGGTTAACACACAAGCCTGAGCACGGTTCCGTCAAACCGGTGTAACCTCAACAACGCCATTCTAGAAATGCTACAGTCGATCTCGCCCGTCGCATCCCAAGGCCGAGTGGCAACAGGTCGCCACCACGCAATCGTTGATCGATGCTCTCGACAATGCCATGCCGCACCGGTTTAAGGTCCACGCAGGAACTTTTGCACTTCGGCGTGATTGCCAGCTTTGACAAACAAAAGGCAATCGGCGCGATTCTGAAAAACCAATCGGATGTCCAGCCCCACGCGGATCTCAAAGAAAGTTCCCGTCAGCTTGCGGATGCCCAAACCCTGATGATGATGCGGATGGCCGAAATCCTGCTCCAGGCGCTGCAACGCCAGTCCAATTTTGCCGCGTGTCTCTTTGGGATAAGCGCAGACGTGCGCGAGGAACGCCCCGCTTAAATCCAGCGGTTTCAATCAGCCAAGTCCTTTTCCAGATTGCCGGAAAAGCGCTTGATTTTCCCGCGCTTCCGCTCCGTTGAAATCTGTTGTTCCACCCGTTTCTCAAAACGCGCCAGTTCCGCCGGTGTCGCGCCGTATTCGCGCCAAGCGTAATCATCGGACGACACCGTGACGGGACGCAACGCCACGATCTGGTCGCCGGACACGATGCCGATGTCCTCGCCTCGCTTGGCCTTTTCCAGCAATTCGGAAAGGTTGGCGCGGGCTTTGGTAATGGTTAGCGTCGTCATATCGACTATTTAGAGCCTTTAACGCGGCTTG
>JBAXTC010001009.1:0-2418 GCA_037130375.1 Verrucomicrobiota bacterium
GCCGACTTTAGTCGGCTTAAACCGTGCGATAGCCGAAACCGTCCGATCCGATCCGGAACTGGAGTGACCGTGATCTGTGATTGGTTGGGTTGGGTTGGGTTGGGTTGGGTTGGGTGTCTCGCTCTTGATCGTGTCGTGTGGGTGTTCGAGTGGTGTAAGCCGATTAAAATCGGCGCTCCGGGGCAGCAACCGCCCATAGTCATCCCGAAACCGCGCGCTGCTCCATGTCCAATCTTTTGCCTGGCGCACCAGGTCGGTTTTTGATGGGTCTCGCTCATAAGGACGTGGCGACCACGCAGATTTATACCCATGTGATGCAGAAACCGGAGATCGGCGTGCGCAGTCCGCTGGATGGAGGATAGCGCAGGTTTCAGCCCGAACTCACCCGCGCAGCGTCAAGTACAAGCGGGCACCCCAAAACCAATTTCCTATCAGTGTTTGTTGGTGTCGGAGCGGGTAAAACAATAGAATGGAACGAAGCCGAATGAAAAAGACGCTATCGATATGGATAGGGCTGAGCCTGATGTTTTGCGCTGCTGCGAAGGGTGATGAAAGCAGTCAGTGGGATGTGTTTGAAACCAGCTTCAAGTCCACCACAGCCACCTCGGGAGAAACGCTTGCCATTCTCATTTCGG
This sequence comes from Verrucomicrobiota bacterium, assembly GCA_037130375.1. Taxonomy (GTDB): domain Bacteria; phylum Verrucomicrobiota; class Verrucomicrobiia; order Limisphaerales; family UBA8199; genus JAPLUA01. The sequence goes on from JBAXTC010001009.1 coordinate 636, forward strand.
CTTGCGCGAAGAAGCCCGCCATGCCTGTGCTGTGCGGCGAAACGTGCTATGAGGGGCACATGCAGCAGGGGTTCGGGGATGTTCAGCGGCATATATTCACCAAGGGGGCGGTCAATCTGCCGCCTCATTCTCTGACTATTGTCAAGGTGCCGCTGAAGTAACGAAAACAATTAACGCCACGCCTTGAACAACAAAACATCATGAAAAGCACTATCACACTGATTGCCACACTATTGCTCATGCCGATGTCCGGACTGTACGCAACTGATACGCCGCTGCCCGCAGACGGTCGTCGCATTGACCGTCATGCCCTCGTGACACGCCACAATATCGAGTGGAATGACCCGGCCGGAAACATTCCGCTGGGCAACGGTGAGTTCTGTTTCACTGCCGATGGCACTGGCCTCCAGACGTTCGGTGGAAATTCGATGGCCCATTGGGCCTGGCATTCCTTTCCGCTGCCCGCCGGCTGGACCGCCGACCGGGTTCCACCCACCGGTACCTTTCAAAAAGGGCGCAATCAAGGGCTGGATGAGTTTCCGCCGAACACGGACGACATCCGGAATTGGATGTTCGACAATCCGCACATCATGAATCTCGGCCGGTTGCGATTATGCCGGGCCGGAGGGGTGGAATTGAAACCGAAGGAAATCTCCGGCCTGTCGCGAACGCTCGATTTGTGGTCCGGCAAACAGGTGGCCAGCTACCAGATTGATGGCGAACCGGTGCGCGTCGAGACCTGCGCCGATTCCGCGCTGGACGCTGTCGCCGTGCGGATTGAATCGCCGCTCCTCGCGCGCGGCGTATTGCAGGTAGCGTTGGATTTTCCCTATCCCGCAATTCAAAACCGAGGGTCAGTCGGGGACTTCTCGCGGATTGACGGGCACAGAACCGAAATCACGAGAAATGGAACATTGCGCGCCGATTTTCTGCGGGTCGTGGATGCCACGACGTATCATGCCAGCCTCAGATGGTCCGCCGGTGGGGAATTGTCAACGGCAACGAACAATTCACCGCATCGTTTTGTCCTGTCGGCGCCGGGAAGCAAACGGCTCGAGTTTGTTCTGGCCTTTTCGCCCGCAAGATTATCCGGCTCAATGCCAAAGGTTGAGAAATCGTTTACGGCAACTTCGCGTCATTGGAAACATTTCTGGAGCACCGGCGGCGCGATAGATCTTTCCGGGAGCAAAGACCCGCGCTGGTTCGAACTGGAACGTCGCATCGTGCTCTCGCAATACCTGATGGCGGCCATGTCCGCCGGCAGTTGGCCCTCGTCCGAGAACGGCCTGCTGGGGGTCGATAGTTGGCGTGGCCAGTTCCACATGGAGATGGTGTGGTGGCACCTCGCTCACTATGCCCTCTGGAATCGCTGGGATCAGGCCGACAAGGCCATCGGTTGCTATCGGCGTTTCGCTCCAGCGGCGCGGGAACTTGCCGTGCAACTCGGCTACAAGGGGTTGAAATGGCAGAAGTCGGTCGGCCCCGAGGGCCGGACCGCGCCGTGGGTCGGCAACCAGGTGCTGCTGTGGAAACAGCCGCATCCGATCTTCTTCGCCGAATTGGAATATCGCCTCCGTCCCACCCGCGCCACTCTCGACAAATGGGCCGGGATCGTCCAAGGCACCGCCGAGCACATGGCCGACTATCCCGCCAGGGATGAAACGACCGGCATCTATTCCCTTATACCCGCCATGCCGCCCAGCGAACAGGGGATCACCCGCGACACCGTGTTCGATCTCGCGTATTGGCGCTGGGGCCTGGACAAGGCCCAGGAATGGCGGCA
>JBAXTC010000101.1:0-15507 GCA_037130375.1 Verrucomicrobiota bacterium
GCCATTGGTGCTGGCATCGTTGACGTAGTAGTTGGCTGCGCGCGCCGCAAAGCTGGCCGCAAGGATTCCAACGAGAAGAAGATTTTTAGGATTCACAATTGCGATAATCTTATCCACGGCACAGCAAGCTGAGGCTGAACAGAATTTGTCATTCTCTCACCCTCATTTGGCTATTCCTCCCCACTAATCGTTGTCCGCCTCGAAAAACCGCTAAATGGAATAATCGGCATCCCCCGCTTTCTTCCAGCAGGAGCTGAACAGCGAAGACGGGAAGAGCTACTGATCCCCATCACTCACCACGAAACACACGAAATCACGCAACGAGGCGCGCCCGAGACCGTACGCCTGCGCTTACAGGCACGCACCGGAGCGCCGGCTTTAGCCGGCTTACATCGCACCTCCTGCCCCTAATGATCTCGCTCCTCGGTCGTGATGTCGCTCACCAGAATTGACCCACCTCCGCTCACTTAAATTGACCCGCCCCCGTCGGTTCAGATCCCCAGACTCGCTCTGTTTATGCGCATATCTGTTCGCGGAGCTGGTCAAATCAAGTTCGTTCTACTTTCTCGCCTTTGGTTTGTTCTGAAAACCGATTTGGCGAGATTTCAGCAGCCGGAATTAGGCGGACTGGAGCCATTTCGCAGCCGCGAATGAATCCAGACGCCGGCGAAAATGCCCGCGAGCGTGACGAAGGCCGGCCAGATGCCCTGACCGATTTGAATCAGCGCAACGCCCGGACAAACTCCCGTCAGCGCCCAGCCAATTCCAAACAGGGCGGCGCCGGGAATCGTCCCCTTGTGGAACTGCGAGGGTGCCAGGTTCAGCCGTCGGCGAAAGATGGCAAACAGGGCGATGGAAAGGCTGACGGCAGCCGCGAAGGCCAGCAGCAGGCGCAGGTCGCGGAACAGCAGCATGCGATGGAGTTGATTGAAGTCCGCGAAGCCGAGTCGCCCAACCGTAAAGCCAAGCAATAGGCCCGGGATCGCAGTTCTGACCCAATTGTATTTCATGAGAGCAGCCTTTCCAAGAGGAACGAAACCGCGATAGCGACGCCGAAGAACACGGCGGTCGCAACCAGGCTGGCGGGCTGCAGGCGGCCACAGCCGCTGAGTCCGTGACCCGATGTGCATCCGCCCGACCATCGGGTTCCGAATCCGACCAGCACGCCGCCTCCGAACAAGATCAACACGGCTGAGATGCCGCTGCCGAACAGCCGATAAAACTCGGGCGATAACCGCGCGCTCTCCGAGGTTTGGCCGCCGGCCCAGCCCGCAAGACCGCCTCCGATCAGGACCGCCAGGAGGAATGCAAAATTCGCGACCCGATCGGGGCCGCTCGTCCGAACTGAATCAGGCAAAGAGGCATGGTCCGCACAAGAGCTTGCATTGGCGGGCAGTCCCTGGGTGCTTGCCGCGAGCGGAGGAGATGCGGTTCCTTCTGAGGCGCAGGGGTTTCCACCGGCCAATTGGCGATGGCCATCCGACCGCCATCGCAGCAGCCGCGCCAAGGCGCCAGAGACACCCAAAGGCGCGCCCGCGAGCAACGGGAAAATGATGGCAACGGTCGCGAGAGCCAAGCCGCCCAACCACCAAGGCCAATAGTTCGTTGTCATGGTATCTGTAAGAAAGAATGCGAGGAGCGCCTGGGGCTGCATGGCGGCCCCAGGCTCACCCTTGAGCTACCCCCAGGTTCAGCGTGAACCGATGCTCCTTTGCGCTCCGATCTGAACTTTCTGCTTCTTGTTGCGACCGTCGTTTTGCGGATGGTCTGACGGGGCAAAATTCGCAGCGGCCGGTGCTGGAACAGGTCTTTCGCCGGTGCCCCTGGCTCCGGGAGCGCGGTTTGGTGGAGCGTTAAGGATCACGGTTTCGGCCTGGAGCCAGAACTCAAGATCCCTTCCGGCAGGTTGCCCGGCCTGTTCCCATAGTCGCTGCGCCAAGGCGGCGATGCTGCTGTCTTCTGCTTTTTCGTTACTCATGTTCTCTAACCTTTCTCGTTTGATTTCAGGCTCCCGGCGGTCGGGTGGACCTGGTTCTTTGCTTCTTTGTTATTCCCTCCAGTTGGTTTTCGTTGCTGGTCGGGTGAATTGTGACTTCATGACTTGGGCTGCTGAAACCTGATTTTCTCGGTTTTTTCGAGCTGGACCACCTTGGAGTCATGCACGGTAATCTGCACGACCCCGAACTTCATCGAGGCGACCTGCCTCCGCAGCATATCCAACCATTGTTCGCTTTCCGCATCCGTTAAATCCGACTTCGTTTCAGCGTTCTGTGTTTTCATGTGTATAATGTCAAATGCACAAACTTTGTGCCAACCTAGCGACAATCCACATTATGTCAATAGAGTATTTGCTTTTTATTTATCCCAATGTTTTCATCGATTTGGCGCAAACTAAGCCGCCGGTTATTTGGCATGCTCGACTAGAGCAATGTAGTATATGTCGGAGTCTCATTCAATCGACTGCGCCGGCCTGCTTATTGAATTCCTCGATTAACTGATCAAAGTAGGCCACTTCATCTTCAAACAGCGCGCGCCAATACTCCGGGTTCCACTGCTCGGTCAGCTCTTGAGCAGTCTTCCCTTGTTGCTCGACCCATGTGTAGTACTTCAGGTTGTGAAGGGCCTTGCGTTCCTGATAGTTCAGTTCCTTGAAGTAATCGATTCCCTGGTGCGCGACCGGGCCGGCATGATCTGCTATCGCGTTGTTGGTTCCGTAAGCACCCCGCTCGGCTCGCAGTTCTCGCAATCGCGATTGGTATAGATCCGTGGAATCGGTGAACACGGTGAGAATCACGTCCTGCTCAGTAAGTTCGAAGTACTTCGCCGTCTTGATGGCGGCGAGAAGGTTGCAGATACTGGAGATGCCCAGCCACGCCAGCTTGTCGATTTGCCGGGTGTCCGCACCGAGGGATGCCAGGTAATCCTTGCCGGCCGGCTCATTGAATAATCGCAGGATTCGCAGACAATCCTCGTCATCGATGGCAGCGACGACATCGGTATTGCGCACGTTATGGACCCAAGGAACATGCTTATCGCCGATGCCCTCGATGCGGTGATCGCCGAAGCCGTTTATGAGCAGTGTAGGGCACTGAAGGGCCTCGGTGGCCACGATCTTCAGGCTGGGATATTGCTTCTTCAGGAAATCACCGGCGGCAATGGTCCCGGCAGAGCCGGTTGCGGAAATGTAGGCGGCCGGACGCAGCCGGGCGTCCCCCAATCCGGCCAATACTTCCACGAAGGCTGGCCCGGTCACATTGTAATGGAAGATCGGATTTCCAAATTCCTCGAACTGGTTGAAGACGATGTTCAACGGATCCTTCTTCAACTCCCAGCACTTATCGTAGATTTCTTTGACGTTCGACTCGCATCCCGGGGTGGCGATAATCTGCGCCCCGATTTCCTTCAACCAATCAAAGCGTTCGCGGGACATGCCTTCGGGCAGAATCGCAATGGCGGTGCAATCCAGCAATGCACAGTCGAACGCGCCGCCGCGACAATAATTGCCCGTGGACGGCCAGGCCGCTTTATGGGTCTCGGGATCGAATTCGCCACTGACCAGGCGTGGCACCAGGCAGCCAAAGGCCGCGCCGACTTTGTGCGCGCCGGTGGGAAAAAACTTCCCGGTCAGCCCGATGATGCGAGCCTTCACGCCGCTAATTGCTGGCGGGATTTCCAGGCAGTTCACGCCGCCGAATAAGCCAGACTGGACGTCATTCTTCCAGGTGATCCGAAACAGATTCACGGGATTAACATCCGAGAGCCCGACACCTTTGAGTCTTGATCTGACTGAGGGCGGGATGAGTTCCGGGTGACGCAGTTCTTTGAAGGTCGGGATGCGGAGGCCGCGCTTGCGACAGCGCGCGGCGGTTTTCGTTATGACTTCCGGATAGAGGCGTTTGATGATTTTGGCCATGAACTTTTGGTTTGCTTGCATATCCGAAGTTGGCGGATGAAGCAACAGGCATTGCTGAGACACCCGCATCTCTGCTTGTTTTTTGCTCAACAGTTGTGTATTTCCTGGCGTATGGAAATCGCTCGAGATGCTCGGGTTTATGTGTCGGGTCACCGCGGTTTGGTTGGCAGCGCTCTATGGCGGGAGCTCTGCGGGCGCGGCTTCACCGGCTTGATCGGTCGTACCCATGCCGAACTGGACCTGCTCGATACTGCCGCGGTGCAGGGTTTTTACGCTCGAGAGAAACCCGAATACGTGGTAATCGCTGCCGCTAAAGTGGGTGGTATTCTCGCCAACGACCGGCACCCCGCCGATTTTCTTTACGAGAATCTGCAAATCCAGAATAATCTCATCCACGGAGCTTACCGGGCCGGCGTCCGGAAACTGCTGTTTCTGGGCAGTTCGTGCATCTATCCGCGGCTCGCGCCGCAGCCGCTCAAGGAGGAATACCTCCTCTCCGGGCCGCTGGAACCGACCAATGAATGGTACGCCATTGCCAAGATCGCCGGCATCAAGCTCTGCCAGGCGTGCCGTCGCCAATACGGATGCGATTTTATCAGCGTGATGCCCACGAACCTCTATGGGCCGAATGACAATTATGATCTCCAAGGCTCGCACGTTCTGCCCGCCCTCATCCGCAAATTCCATGAGGCCAAAGTGGCCAAGGCCCCCAGTGTCACCTGCTGGGGCACCGGTTCGGCTTTGCGCGAGTTTCTCTATGCGGATGACGTCGCCCGGGCGTGCGTGTTTCTCCTGGAAAACTACACCGAAGAGCAATTCATCAATATCGGTTCGGGCCGCGAGGTCTCCGTGCGGGAGTTGACGGAGACCGTGAAGCGGATACTCGGCTTCGCCGGCGAGATTGCATGGGACGCCACCAAGCCGGATGGCATGCCTCGCAAATTGCTGGACAGTTCGCGATTGTTTGCCTTGGGCTGGCGGCCCCAAGTGGATCTCGAGACCGGCATTCGTTTAGCCTACGAGGATTTTCTCAAGAAACTCGGCTGAGCGATGACACCAGTTGGCGCACTTTGCCGCCGCAGGCCAGAATAGAGCAACCCTAGTTTCGATCCGCATGTAACTTAACCATGTCATCCAAGCGCGTTATCATCATCGGCGGAGGCCTTGTCGGCCTGGCCACGGCTTGCAAGCTGTCCCGACGTTGTCCTTCGGCCCGCGTCACGGTGCTGGAGAAGGAGAGCAAAGTCTGCGCTCATCAAAGCGGGCATAACAGCGGCGTTCTGCATGCCGGCTTGTACTATAAACCCGGCTCCCTGAAAGCGCGCTTGGCGGTGTCCGGAGTTCGGGAGATGGTCGAGTTTTGCCGCGAACACGCAGTGCCGCACGAAATCTGCGGCAAACTGGTCGTCGCGGCGGACGATTCGGAAGTGCCGCGCCTGCGCGCCTTGCACGAGCGCGGGAGCCAGAATGGCCTGGAAGGGTTGAGATTGCTGAATCGGGAGGAGATGCGTGAAATCGAGCCTCACGTGGGCGGCGTGGCCGGGTTGCGCGTGCCACAGGAAGGGATTGTGGACTACGCCAAAGTCTGCGAGGCAATGCGGGCGGAGATCGAGAGCAAAGGCGGGGCGGTGGTCCTGGGTGCAGAAGTCACTGCGCTCGAACTCAAAGGCGGCGAGTGGCGAATCGGTACCACCGCTGGAGATCAAGCGGCGGATTTCCTGATCAATTGTGCCGGGCTGCATTGTGACCGGGTGAGCATGCTGGCGGGAGAGAAGAGGGAAGTGCGCATCGTGCCATTTCGTGGCGAATACTACAAAATCAGACCCGAGCGTCAGCATTTGGTCCGCAACCTGATTTACCCTGTGCCAGACCCGCAATTCCCGTTTCTAGGGGTCCATTTCACACGTTTGATTCATGGCGGCATTGAGGCCGGCCCGAACGCGGTGCTGGCCTTTGCGCGCGAGGGCTACCGCAAAACAGATGTCAAGCTGGCCGATCTTTGGGATGCGCTCACCTTTTCCGGGCTGTGGCGGTTTCTGGCCAAACACAAGCGCATGAGCTGGGAAGAATTGCGGCGGTCGTTCAGCAAACGGCTTTTTTGCGAGTCGCTGCAAAGGTTGGTGCCCGAGATTCGCGCCGAAGACCTCTCGCCGGGCGGTGCCGGCGTGCGCGCGCAGGCGATGTCTCCGGACGGCAACCTGGTGCAGGACTTCTGCCTGTTGAATCGGGATCGGGCGCTGCACGTGTTGAATGCGCCCAGCCCGGCGGCGACCGCTGCGCTGGCTATCGGCGAGGAAATCTCGAATCTGGTTGCCAGGGAAATCTGACTTCCGTTACTTATAGACACTTTTACGATGAAAATTCTAATTACAGGCGGCGGCGGCTATATAGGTTCGGTGCTGACACCAACCCTACTGGCGCTGGGACATGAAGTAACGGTGGTGGACAGTTTCCTGTTCCGCCAGAACAGCCTGGCCGATTGCTGCCACCACCAGGGCTTTCAGGTGGTGCGGGGCGATTGCCGGGACGAGCCTTTGATGAAAAAACTGGTTGCCGGGGCCGATGTTATCATTCCGCTGGCCGCACTGGTAGGCGCGCCGCTGTGCGACCGCGACCCGGTGGCCGCTCGGACGACCAACTTCGAGGCGGTGGCCATGCTATGCCGGATCGCCTCCGATTCGCAGCGCATCATCATGCCAGTGACCAACAGTGGCTATGGTGTCGGCGAGAAGGGCATCCATTGCACGGAGGAAACACCGCTCCGGCCCCTCTCGCTGTATGGGGTGACGAAAGTGCAGGCGGAAGAAGAAATCCTGCAACGCGAAAATAGCATCAGTTTCCGCCTGGCAACGGTCTTCGGCGTCTCGCCGCGGATGCGGATCGACCTGTTGGTCAACGATTTTGTCCATCGCGCTTTGAACGATCGGGCGGTCGTTATTTTCGAGGGGCATTTCAAGCGCAACTTCATCCACATCCGCGACGTTGTTCGCGTTTTTATCCACGGTCTGGATCATTTTACGGCGATGAAGGGGCGGCCTTACAACGTGGGCCTGGATGACGCGAACCTGTCGAAGCTGGAACTTTGTGCCGTGATCCAGAAGCATCTGCCGAAATTCGTGTTCCTGGAAGCCCCCATCGGCGAAGACCCGGACAAACGAGATTATATCGTCTCCAACGCGAGGATAGCCGCGGCGGGGTTCAAGCCAGAATGGAATTTGGACCGCGGGATTCAAGAGTTGATCAAAGGGTTTACCATTTTGCGGAATACCCTTTATTCCAATGTTTGAGCAATGGGCAGGCGGGACGCCTGCCCTGCTTTGGGCATGAGCTTGAACTTGAGCCAGGTGGAGGCGGTGGTGCTGGCGGGTGGCTTTGGCACCCGGGTCGCCCATCTGCTAACCGGCGTTCCCAAGCCGATGGTCCCAGTCGCGGGCCGTCCGTTTCTCGAATGGGTGGTACGTTACCTGGCCCGGCAGGGCATTCCGAAAGCCATCCTCTCCACCGGCCACCTGGCAGAGGTGGTGGAGGCCCATTTCCAAAACCAGCCCGTCGCGGGAGTTCTCACGCGCTGCATCGCCGAAATTCAGCCCTTGGGCACGGGAGGAGGCTTCCTCAATGCCGCTCGAGTTTCCGGCGATGCCCCTGATGCCTGGCTGGTTCTGAACGGCGATTCTCTGGTTTTTGCCGATCTCGCGGCGGTTGCCACTGAGTTGAGCAATCCCACAGTCGCCGGGGTGGTTGTCGGTTGTGTGGTGGAGGACGCGTCGCGCTATGGCACGCTGGCCATTGGCCTCGACGGCGAGTTGTTAGGCTTCGCGGAGAAACGGCGAGGCAGTGGAGTGATTAACGCGGGCATTTACTTGTTGCGGAACTCCCTGGTCCGTGAACTCCGCGGCACGCCGCCGCTGAGTTTTGAACGGGATTTCTTCCCGCAATGGATTAGTCATGGCGTCCTGCTCAAGGTGGTGGCAGTCGAGGCGCCGTTCCTGGACATTGGCACGCCTGAATCGCTGCGGCAGGCCCAGTCGTTTGTCGAACACAACCGCGCGCAATTCCGGGATTGATCGCGACATTGTGAATCACTCGCAAACCTCTCGCCGTCTGTCGCTCGTTTTTCCAACCGTATGTGGTGCTTTTTCGCTGCTGATGCTCGACCCGTGATCGACGGGGAAGCTCAGCGTGAAGCGGACGTCAGCCTGGTCCTTTATGACCGAGGCGTGCGTGCGCTGATCGACGACAAGGAGTTCGACAGCGCGCCGAATTGCGCGGCGTTGTATCTCGCGGCACTGCGCGGACACTTGCCGATGTGATTCAGAGGCTCGCTAAATCTCCAATATTTGCTGGTATTCGGGCACCAACACTTCCGCCTTCGGTTTCATTTCCCGCAATACTTCGCCAAACGCCAGGGCCTGCTCTTCTTCTCCGTGAACGACGGCAATTTTCTTGATGTCGCCTTGGATGGCTTCGACGTAGCGCCGCAGCTCGTTCTTGTCTGCATGTCCCGAAAAGGAATCGATTGAGGCGACCCGGGCACGGACTTGGTGCGGCTCGCCGAAAATGTTCACCGGGTTCCGGCCGGACATGATCTGGGCGCCCAGGGTGTGTTCAGCGCAATAGCCGATAAAGAGGATCAGGTTGAGGGGATCGCTGATGTTGTTGGCCAGGTGATGGCGGATGCGTCCAGCCTCGGCCATGCCCGAGGCACTGATGATGACGGCGGAGTCTTTCAAGTCGTTGAGCTTTATCGAGTGCGCGACTTCCCGAATATAGGTCAGGTTCTCCATCCCGAACGGGTTTTCCTTCTCGTGCAGGAATTTGTAGATGGACTCGTTAAAGCATTCGGGATGCAGGCGATAAACTTCCGTCGCGTTTACACTGAGCGGACTGTCCACGAAGATGGGAATCTTGGGCAACTGCCCGGCCAACGTCAATTGATGCAGCGTATAGACAATTTGCTGCGTCCGGCCGACGGAGAACGAAGGTATAATGACCTTGCCTCTACGCTCGATGGTTTCGCGCACGAGCTGGCCGACCTCGGCGTTGGCATTGGCTTTGGGAGAATGTTCGCGCGCCCCATAGGTGCTCTCGACCTGGAGGTAATCCACCCCATCCACCGGCTGTGGATCGCGCAAGATGTCGTCGTTGCCGCGTCCGATGTCGCCGCTGAACAGATAACGGAACCGACGCTCTTTCTCCCGAATGTCCAACACCACCTGTGATGCCCCGAGAATGTGGCCTGCATCGCGAAACGTGACGGTGACGCCGTCGGCTGCGAGAACCGGCCGATCGTAATTGATGCTGATAAACTGCCGAACCGCTTTGTCCGCATCCGCCGCAGTATAAAGCGGCTCGACTGGCGGGAGGCCCTGCTTAGCGCGCTTCTTGGAGACGAATGCGGCGTCGTCACGCTGGATTTGGGCTGAATCCTCGAGCATGATGCTCGCCAGATCGCGAGTGGCGAAGGTGCAATAGATATTGCCTTCAAAGCCTTGACGGCAAAGGTTGGGCAAGTTGCCGCAGTGATCGATATGCGCGTGACTCAGGATGACCGCGTCGATTTGCTTGGGGTCGAATGGAAAGTTGCGGTTGCGCTCCGTGGATTCTCCGCGCCGACCCTGAAACAGGCCGCAGTCCAGCAGGAGCCGTTGGCCATTCACCTCCAACAGATACAGGGAGCCCGTTGTCGTGCGAGTAGCGCCGAGGAAATGAATTCGCATTGCGTTTAAGCTGAAAACAATTGTTATACGCCGATTCGTCCCAACTGTGCTCTGAGCACCCGCACATTGGGCTAGTTGGCATCCAATATCAAGAATGTTCGGAGCTAAAGAGCTAAATAATCACTCAAAAACACTGTGGACAAATAAAGCGAAAACGGTAAAGTCACCGCTAATCGATATGAAAAATGATCCTTTGACCACGGTTTTGCTTGGTCTGCTGACCGTTCTTGCGCTGGCGTCCGCAATATTCTGTTGGCTTTATATCTCCAACACGCGCGAATGGCGAACCCTTCAATCTCAGGTCGCCATGGTCCAAAACAACCGTAATCTGGTCAACTCACTGGTCACCGACGCGGTCGAATACAGCAAGAAGGATCCGACCATCAACCCGATTCTCGAATCGGTTGGCGTGAAATCCGGCAAGTCTGCCCCAACCAACGCTCCCAAAACCCCAACCAAGTAGTCTCTTATGGACAACTTCAATGATAAAGTCTCCGCCAGTACTGGTTCCAGTAGGTCGCAAGAGCAGTCCGGGTTGAAGCGAGAAACGTCGGCGGACGGGTTTGAAGGCAAAACGGCTGCTGAACCGAGTCTGGCCGAGTTGCAGAATCAGATGTCTGCCTTGCGCCATCTCGTGATCTCGGTCTTGATTCTGCTCGTCGTGATTAGTGGCACATTCAGCATCTATTTGCTGCGGCAGTGGCGGACGATGCACAAAGACCTCGCAGCGTTCCGCCCGCAAGCCACACAGATCATTAGCGAATACCAGAGGGTAAGCGCGCCGGCGATGGGCGACTTTGTCAAGAAGGTCACCGAATACGGGCGGACTCATCCAGACTTCGCGCCTGTTTTGGTCAAGTATGGCCTTAAACCCGGCGGCGCGCCTGGGGCAGCTCCGGCAAACGCCATCGCCCCGCCCCCGGCCGCGCCAAGGAAATAGCCTCCTCAGGGCACCTTTGGCCAAAGGGAATCAGCATGCAAGATCGGGAATCGCCCCCGCGCGCGCTGGTTGTTGCGATTTGCATCATGCTCGTCTTCCAGGTCGTTAGCGCACTGACTTCGGTCGGGCTGTGCTGGATCTGCATCGCCAATGCCCGTGAACTGCGCGCACTTCAAACCCAGACGGCGTTCATTAACAGAAACCACACCTTCATAAACTCCCTGGCTAACGACGCCTTCGAGTACAGCAAGCAGCACCCGGCCATCGACCCGATTCTCGAGTCCGTTGGCTTGAAACCATCCATATCTGCTGCAACCACCGGCCCCACATCCGGAGTCAAATAGTCACCGATGAATTCTCCCGAAAGCGAGACAAGCGGGGCAGCGGATTTGAGCCGGTTGGAGTATCAATGCCGGTCCTTGCGCCATTGGCTTGTCTCGGTGCTGGCGCTCGTGATGCTGGGTCAGATGCTCATGATCATCGTCAGCGGAACCTTCACAGTTTACCTGCTGCTGCTATCGAGGAGTACGAGCAAGGACCTTGTCGAATACCGTCCCCAAGCCACAAAAATCATCAACGACTACCAGCAGGTAAGCGCGCCGAGAATGAACGATTTTCTCAAGAAGATTACCGAATACGCGCGTGCCCACCCGGACTTCGCGCCGATTTTAGCCAAGTATGGCATCAAGCCTGGCAGCCCAACCGGGGAGGCTCCGACAGCCGCCACCAGCCTGCCCGTCGTGCCGCCAAAGCCATAGGCGTCAGGGCGGAGCCGCACTTGGGAAACGCTTGAACCAATCCTGCCTGGCCGCTGTCCATTGAATGGTTAGAGTGAAAAACGTTCTGATAGTCTTAGTAACTCTGGCATGGCTGTCCGCTATCTCTTTGCGCGCGGCCAATCCCGGCGACGAAGTCGTCATCGTCTATAATACCCTCGTGCCGGAATCCAAAGAGGTGGCCGACTACTACGCGGAGCGTCGCCAAGTGCCTGTGAAACAGATATTTGGCTTCGCGCTTTCGACCAATGAAGACATGTCGCGAAAGGAGTTTCGTGATTCGCTGCAAAGACCATTGGCAAAAGCGCTCGAGACCAGGAAACTCTGGCGCTTTGGTTCCCACACCGTGCCCGCCACGAACTCGCATCCCGCCCGCGTGGAGCAGAAAGTCGTCCAATCAAAGATTCGTTACGCCGTGCTCTGTTACGGCGTGCCCTCGCGGATTCTGCCGGACATCGAGATTAAAGAGGAAGGCGTCCAGGACATAAGGGAGGAGTTGCGCCGCAACGAAGCCGCCGTGGACAGCGAATTGGCCTTATTGCCGCTCATCGAGCAAAAGCTGCTGCTGGCTGGTCCGTTGCGAAACCCGATCTATACGACAACGAACCGCCCGATGCTACATCCGACCAACGGCGTGCTGCTGGTGACACGACTTGACGGACCCACAGCGGCGATTGCCCGCGGTTTGGTGGACAAGGCGCTCGAAGCCGAGACCAACGGATTATGGGGCCGCGCTTATTTCGACCTTCGGAACACCAAGGAGCCGGGTCTCAAACCGGGCGACGACTGGATCCGTGGGGCCGCAGAAATCTGCCGGCACCTGGGGTTCGAGACAGTCGTGGATGAGAACCCCGGCACCTTCCCGGCGGGCTTCCCGATGAGCAGCATCGCCATCTACATAGGCTGGTATGACGGAGACGTTTCGGGGCCTTTTGCCCAGCCTGCAGTCGAGTTTGTGCCCGGCGCGTTTGCCTATCATCTGCATTCCTACAGCGCCGGAACCCTCCGCAGCGCAACACAGCATTGGGTCGGCCCGCTACTGGCCAAGGGCGCGACCATCACGATGGGATGCGTGTACGAGCCCTACCTTGGTGGCACACCAGATGTGGCGACCTTTGCGGCCCGGCTGATTTTCCAGAGCTTCACCTTTGGCGAAGCCGCGTATGCAGCCCAGCCGGTTTTATCCTGGCAGACGACGGTGGTTGGGGATCCCCTTTATCGGCCATTCGGGAAGAATGCTGACTTGCTTCACCGAGAGCTGGCGGCACGACACAGCAAGTTGATTGAATGGTCTTACTTGCGTCTGATAAACCTCAACCTCGCAATCGGGAAGCCCATGGCCAGCTTTGTCCCTCTCCTGGAAGAGATCGACGTTACCAAAGAAAGCGCCGTGCTGACAGAGAAGCTCGGTGATATGTACTCCGCCCAGGGCAAACCCTCTTCGGCCGTCTATGCCTATATCCAGGCGCTCAAGCTCGACCCCTCACCGCAACAACGATTGCGGCTCCGTCTCAATCTCGGCGAGAAACTGCCCCCATTGAATCGCGTACCGGAAGCCTGCGACAATTACCGGCAATTGCTCCAGGAGTTTCCACTCTATCCGGACAAGCTTGCCATTTACAAAAAGCTCCTGCCCCTGGCCCAAAAACTGGACCTGAAGGCGGATGTCGAGGCATACGAGGCTGAAATAAACCGCCTTTCTCCTCCTCCCCCAAAATCGTAAAACCCCGAACTGGCCCCGCTCCATCAATCACAAGTTGAGATTTCACCATGTCGGCGATGCGGTTTCCTTCAGCCAAACTTTGCAGCAGGTTGGTAACCACACTGCCCCACTACGCCGCCCAGCAAGTGATGCGTGATTAGTGGGCGGCGGCTGGTCTGGTTGGTTTGCGTGCGGTCGGGCGGCGGCTCTGTGCCGATGACATCGGACCAGCCAGATGCTGGCAATACCAATCGAGGGCTTCGACGAGTCCTTGGGCAACGGGGTGAGACGGTTTGTATCCTAGCAGGCGCGTGGCTTTGGAGATGTCTGCTTCCGAATGCTGGACATCGCCTGGACGGAAATCGCGATACACCGGACGGCAGGTTTTCAAATGGGGGTACGACGGCAGGAGTTGGTCGCGCAATAGATCGAAGAGCTGGTTGAGGGTGAGCCGGGCCGAGAGGGCGACATTATAGACCTGGTTGATGGCCTGGGGCTTCAGGACGGTAGCCGCGAGGAGGTTGGCCTGGACGACGTTGGCCACGTAGCAGAAATCGCGGCTGGTCTCCCCGTCGCCGTTGATTTCGATAGGTTGGTTGAGAATCATGGCCGCAATCCATTTCGGTATCACGGCGGCATAAGGCCCGTTGGGATCCTGCCGCGGGCCAAATACATTAAAATACCGCAGGCCAATGGCGGTGAGGCCGTAACACCGGGCAAAAACATCCGCATACAGTTCGTTGGCGAGTTTAGTGGCCGCATAAGGAGAAAGACATCGGCCAATGGCGTCCTCCATTTTCGGCAAGCCCGGATGATCGCCGTAAACCGAGCTGCTCGAGGCATAAACAAATCGCTTCACTCCACTGTCGCGGGCGGCGATCAGCATGTTCAAGAATCCGGTGACATTGGTGGCGTGCGAGTCGCCGGGGTTTGCCAGAGACCGCGGCACGGAACCCAAAGCTGCCTGGTGGAGCACGTAATCCACCCCATGCGTTGCACGCTTACAGGTCTCCAGGTCGCGGACATCACCCTCAATCTTCAGGAAATGTTTCCAGCGCACAGGCCCAACCAGGTCGCGCACTTGATCGAGATTGTCGGATGAGCCGGTGGCATAGTTATCGAGTCCAACGACCCTCTGGTCCAAGCGAAGCAGCGTCTCCAGAAGGCTGGAGCCAATAAACCCGGCACTGCCGGTGACCAGCCAGAGCTTTGGTTGGCTCGCCAGCCGTTCGGTCAATTGTTTGAAAGCATTCATAATGCATGTTCCCGCTTCATAATTTTAGGCCCGTTTCCTGCGCCATAGCCGCCAACGGCTCGTCCAACTGATCGCGCCGTCGCACCACTAAATCCAGTTGCTGCCAGCCGATCCGCTCCAGAATGCCAGTTCGCAACCGCAACACCTCCCGGAAGCTCAACGTGTCCGACACCACCAGCAGGTCAACATCGCCGACGGCAAGTCTATGTTGGTCGTCCCGGGCGTCCATGCTGTTGGTCGAGACGGGCTGGGCGACATTGGTTGCCACATGTGAAACAGAGCCCGGAACGTTGCTCTGCGGGGCGAGCACTGACGGGGTTGCGGGAAAGGCATTCGTTACGATATCCGATGGCCACCTGACTGGTTCGGCTTCCTTGCCCCCGGCCCCAAACAAACAGAAGGTGCCCTGGAGGGTGAGCAAAACCGCCAAGAGGGAAAGGTTAGGATAACTCATGTCCAGCCCCAAGGTCGGCAACAGTATAAAATCCTGGAGCGGGTCGGCCTTCGAGAGGTTGATATTATCATCCCAACTACCAGCGCGAGGTGTGCCTGGCCTGTGGGATTTCGAGATGGGGTTGACTTGGTGCATTCAGCAGTCTGCACAGCGGGTCCGGCGGCTGGTGCCCTTTGTGAGGCTCTGCTCGGGTTGGCCCGTCCACGGACACAAGCCGTTGGCTCGCATAGCACAACCCGGAGAGCCGGCACCCAATCCAGCCGGCCGTGCCTTGTTCGGGTTAGCCTTTTTCCGGTATTGACCCGGGCTGACGCCAAATCGGCGCTTGAAGCAGGTGTTGAAGAGGCCCAAGTGGTTGAACCCGCATTCATCGGCCACACTGATGACTTTGGCATCAGGGTTGCGCAGCAGGGCCACGGCCTTTAACAAGCGCATTTCCATCTTGAGGGTGGCAACCGAGAGGCCGAAGTGCTGGTGAAACAGACGGTTAAGGTGGCGTCGGCCGCAGCTAAATTTGGCCGCCAACTCGTCAACCGATAAACTCAATAATTCGGCAGCCGACAACTTCTCGAACACCTGCGCCAGATGATCCTCAGCCCGGACAAAGCCGACCCGCTCGCTGCGCGCGTTCCTGAATTCAGTGGTCAATATTGCCGCGGCGACCCGCAGCAACTGGCCTCGGTGATCGAGGTTGAACTGGGGCGGCAACTCCCCGAGTAGCCGCTGGCATTCCAGGGCCACCGGGCTGGA